>NZ_JBIMPP010000009.1:0-174968 GCF_043906805.1 Actinomadura sp. SCN-SB
GCCATCACCTGGCGGTTGCACCAAGTCGGCGATCAGCCAAAAGAGAGGGTCAGGCCGACCAGGGGCTGGTTCGTGCGGTGGGCGAGTGGCCGGATCCGGTCGTCGGTCGTGGAGAACGGGCGATGCGTTCGCCGTACCAGGCACTGGCGTATAGATCGTCACCGCAGTCGGCGTCGCGCTGGGCGATCCGCAGTCCCCGGCCTGACCGGAGTCCGGACTCGTCGAGATCCTCATGAGCAGTCGTCCGAACTCCGCGAGTCAATGCTGCGTCACAGTGCCGAGTTCAGGGGTTCGCGCAGCGACATGATCAACTTTATCCGGCCGAGGTAGACCAGTGGGCAATGACTGCAGGCGCGCACCGGCGATCTGCGGAAGGCGGGTGACCGGTTTCGCCGGGCCGGGCAGCGGCTGGATGCCGACTACACGGCGCTGACCGGGCAGATCAAGGGACTGGGCGGGGTGTTCGGCGAGCACATGATCAGTGCCTTGCTCAAAGCGTCCTACGATTCCGCCGAAGGGGTGGCGGCCGACTGCTACACGTCCGCCGCCGGAGGCTACGTCGATTTCGGCGCGGGTCTGGCGAAGATGGCCGGGCATCTGGACGACACCGAACGGGAGAACGTCGGCGGGGTCAGGCAGATCGGGATGCGAATCTGATGGGGCTGGTGCTTCCCGCCCAATTGGCGGGTCTGCTGGAGGACCTCGGCTATTTCTGGCCCAACAGCGACGAGACCAAGATGTTCCAGATGGGCCGGATGTGGATGGAGCACGAGGCAAGGTCTCGGCCACCGTTCAGGAGGCCGGCCAGGCGGCCCAGACCGCCCTGTCGGGCAACCAGGGCCAGGGGATGGAGGCGTTCAAGGCCAAGTGGGAGGCCGAGGACTCCGCCCACAGCGTGGCCCAGGACGGCGTCACCGGCGCCCAGGTGATCGGTGCGGCGTTGTTCGCCTGCGCCGCGATCGTCATCGCCCTGAAGATCACCGTGATCGTCCAGCTGACGATCCCACGCCGCAACCCGGGCCGCCACCGGCCTCGTCGGCAAGGCCGCCCAACGCGTCATGCCCAAGGTGGCGGGCAAGGCCACCCGTGCCAGTTCACGTCAGGCCGGTCGTCAGACCGCCCGCCAAGGCGCCCGCGCCGGCGGACGCCGGGTGCCTCCACGCCAGGGCGGACGTCAGGCCGCTGGTAGCGGCGACACCACCCCTTCGGTGAGAGGCCGGACCACGGGTGGCGACCCGATCGACGTCGTCACCGGCGAGGTGGTCGTCCACGAGGTCGATCTGGAGTCGCCGGGCGTACTGCCGCTGGTGCTGGACCGCACTCATGTGTCCACGTTCCGGGCGGGCCGGTGGTTCGGGCCGGGCTGGTCGTCCGCCTTGGACCAACGGCTCGAAGTCGATGACCTCGGCGTCTGCCTGGTCACGACCGAAGGTCGTGTCCCCCACCGAGCTGGTCGCTCCAGACGGAGCGATCGCCTGGCACTCGCGGACCGATCTGTGGGGCATGCCGCGCGGCCCGGAATCTGAAGTACGGTGCCCGCTGCGCAACACCGCCTTGGACGAATTACAGTCCCGCTCGGAACAGGAATCCGGATTCAGCGCCATCGACCAGGAGAGGCTGGACCGGCTGCGGGAGTCGAGCATGCAGCAGAGCGCCGACTTCATGCGTTCACTCGCCGACACGATCGACTCGATTCGGCCGAGGTGACCGTTGGGCGACGAACCGCAGGCATTGGCCTGGGGAAGGCCACCGATCTGCGGGATGGTCAGGCTCTGGACCCGCCCTCCGGGTCCGGCCACGGCACGCACCAGCCCCTGTGCGGCCTCGCGCGTCCCTTCCAGATCGGTGGTCTCACCGGGCGGAGGGGCCAGTGACGCGAGCATGTGCTGGGCTTCCTCCAGCAGGTTCTGCAGGCCGTGCGGAACCGGCCCGCCCTGCACCGTCGCGGTCTGCCAAATCACGGTCATGGCCTCGCCCAGCGCACCCATCACGGCATCCAAGCTCCGCAGGCCCTCGGCCTGGACCTCGTTCAAGTAATCGGCCAAAGCATCGGCGCCCATGGCGGGGACGAGGTCGGGAAGTAATCTGGGCACCGTCCAACGCGGCATTGATCGCTGTGACGGCCCGTCCCGGCAGATCATCAGGTGAGAGTCCCATCGCGCGGGGATGTATTTCCAGTGACTTCACCCGAGCCCGTTCGGCAACTGCCCGTACCTTGCCTTCTGCGTCCGAGCCAGAGCCCTCTACCGGAGGGACCTCGCCCGGGGGATCTCCCACGCTCATCCGCCTCCCCGTCCTGAGTGGTGAGGGGCACTCTAACCCGCGCCTCGGCGACCCTCCTGGCGGACGCGAATGCGGACGGTCACTAACAGCCCGGTTTCAGGCCCCAATCTTGAGCCCTTGTGTCGGTTCCATGCAGGTCAGGCCAGATGCCGCTACGGGCGAGAGTGGCCACGGCAACGAGGGCGTCGAAGGCTCGGCAGCCGTTGACGAGCTATTCCGTACGGTCTGCGGAAGGGAAGGCTCAGCAAGAGCCGGTGGTCCAGCGCCGTGCTGCCGTGCTCGGTGAGCCAGTCTGGTGCCGTTCGTGATGTCAAAGCTGGCAGCGTTGGCACGGCCACGTGGAGCCGGACGCCCGACTTCGCCTACGGCTCCGTGATCGTGTGCAGGGTGAGGAGGAGTTCGGAGGCGGTCACCGCATCGAGGTCGCCGAAGGTCGCCCCGTTGATTCTTACGGCTTTGAGCGTCTGGGTTTCGGTGTGGCCCGGGTTCCACGCCGGGATGCCTGGGCTGATCTCGATGGTGAGCGTCGGGCCTTGGGGGACCGTGAAGGTGAGCCTCGGTTGCATGCCTCCGTCCTCCGCGGCGCCGCGGACCCATCCCTGGCGTTCCAAGCCCAGCGCCTTGCCTGGCGGGACGGTACACCCTACGAACCGCTTCAGCTCACGGGCGTCGCGCTCGTCGTCGCCGAAGGCGTAGATGGGACGGCCGAGCTGCGGGAACGGCTGCAGGATTTCGTAGTCGGCGAACGTGTCGGCCCAGATCCCCAGGTCGTCGCCCAGGTGCACCGGATGGGCGATCCGCACGGTTCCGGACGACGGCAGTGTCAGGGCCTCGTCGTCACGGTCGGCCGGCGTGCGGTCCTCGGCGAGCCGGAACACCGTGGTCGTGCCGTCGCCGTCGCGGTGCGACCAGACCAGACGCCGCGTGATGTGCCACATGAGCGGGTGGTGGACGAGGAGTTCGTGGAAGTCACCGATGTCCCAGCGGCGCCCTTGCACCATGGCCGCTTCCATACGCCGGATCTGCTCGCCGGCCAGCGCGCGGACGTCCTTCTTCAACCCGGCGAACGCGCGGTAGGAGGCGGGTGCGAGTTCGGGGTCGTCCTTGGCACCCGGCTTGGGGAGCGTTTTGCGCAGCGTGCCGCGTTCGTCGAACACCTGCGGTGTGAGCTGCTCATCGAAGCCGACCCGGAAGCGGCGGGACCCGTAGTCGAGGGTCATGCCGCCCGCGGCGTCCAGGCCGAAGTCGGGGACGAGACGGTCGGCGAGTTGTTCCGATGTCAGCCCGCGGTCCCGCGCGAGCTGGTCGAGCAGTTTACGCGCCCGCTTCTTGACGCTTTTCGCCTTGGCCTTCGCGGTGACCATGCTCAGCTGCATCAGCGCGACGTCCGACCCCATCGAGGCGAGCACGGTCAGCGCGTTCAATGCCGGTTTGTAGCCGCCGTAATAGGTCGCGGCCCTGGCCATGGCACCGAGCCGGCGTGCCGTTTCCGCGTCACCGGTCCAGCGGAGCTGCGACAGCGGCCAGCCGTTGTCCTCCACTTCGGTGGAGTTCCGCCATCGGTCGAAAAGCGCCCAGCCCCACTCGGCCAGCGAGCCGGGGTCGCACGCCTCCAAGGCCGTCCGGAACGGCGCGGCCGGTGCGCGCCGCGGGCCCGTCTTGGACAACGCGACGATCAGACGAGCGGTCGCCTCCGCCGGCAGGGCCCGATCACGGCCGCGGAGCAGCAGTTGTGGCAGGAACGCAGGCACCGCCCAAGCCGGCGGGTCCTGCACAGGCCCGGAGGCCAACGCCTTGGGCAGGTCGCTCACCGCGGCCTCGGGCACCAAGGCGCGTCCCGCCGCGTCGATGACCGCGCGGATCTGGACGGGCAAGTCCCCGGTATCCAGCTCGGGCCAGGTGCGCAGATGCTCGTTGAGCAGAACGGCCACCGACCGGGCCCGCTTGGAGTCGCCCACGGCGAGCGGCGCCAGCAGGCGCAGCGCACGCCTTGGAAAGCGTTCCATCATCGTCGCCAGGACGGACCGGACGTCGGCCTGGTCGAACCGTTCGACCACGAGCCCGAACGCCTCGTCGGTGGGAATCACGGCGAGCCCGTCGATGTACGCCTTGCGGGCCTTCACCTCGGACTCGGCGTCAAGGCTTTTCGCCAGGACGGGCGCTACGGCCGGGCCGACGCCTTCGATCATCGTGGCGACCGTTCCCGGCAGGAACTCGAAATCACGCTCCCAAGGCTCGTAGGGAGGGCCCGGGTGGAGATTCCCGATCTGATCGGTGGTCCCGACCGCGCACCACACCAGCCTCGTGGCGTGGCTCGATGACACGCGCAGCCGCAGGCATTCCTGCATCCAGTCGTGCCGCGTCGGGACCAGATAGGACACCACGAGCTTCTGCATCGGGTTCTTCCGGTGGTTCGCCAGGGATTCCACGGCCTCCGCGTAGTCGTTCTCGCAGGCGGCGGCGAGGAGAGCGCGCATCCGGTGACCGGGAGTGCTCAGTGTCCAGTCCGCGCGTTCAACGTAGAACTCGCGATTACGGCCGTACTGGAGCATGTACCGGTCGTGCACCCTCTTCATGGCGGTGACCTGGTCGACCTCTGCGGACGCGCGGGCGGCGAAGGCGAGGCCGTGCTCGATGACCCACGCGTCGATCCAGTCGTCGCGGGACGCGAGCCGCCGCTTCCCGCTGAGGATCACCGCCGCCTCGATCTGCGCGATCGCGGCCGCGCCCTTGGGATCGGGCTTACCCTGCAAGTAGGCCCAAGCCGCCGTGAGAAGTTCCGCGTCGACGTCCCGCGAGGTGCCGCGCGTAAGGGCACTGAGGACCCGGTCGATGTCACGCCGGACCGCGTCCAACCGCTGCCGCAGCCGCTCGGGCGCGGACGGGTCGAGCACGACCTCACGCGCCGGCGCCACCCCGCCGCGACGAGGATGGATCTCCGCGCGCCACGACTCCGGAATCACCAGCGCGTCCTCATCGGGGAGTCGATCGCTCATGCCGGCACCGTAGACCCCGCCTCCGACAGTCGCCGGATACCGGGATGGACGTCCGAAATCCCGCTTTGCTCCTCGCGAAGCCGGAATCACGGCGCGCCCGCGTCGGATCGGGCCGGTGAACTCATCCACGATCAGAACCTCGCGTCCATGACGACGTAGTCCCGCCTGTGCAGCTCAACGGCCTTCAGCGCGTCCTTCTGCACACCGGACTCGGTGATGCCGACCGCGCGCTTCTTCTTGTCGGCCTCGTAGTTACCCGGACCGTACTGGTCCACCTGCCCGACGATGCTCACCGGCACGCCTCAACCGCAGGGTTGCGAATCCCGCCTCAGATCCATCCCACGCTGCAGCGGCCGCAGTGCGGTTGGAC
This sequence comes from Actinomadura sp. SCN-SB, assembly GCF_043906805.1. Taxonomy (NCBI): domain Bacteria; kingdom Bacillati; phylum Actinomycetota; class Actinomycetes; order Streptosporangiales; family Thermomonosporaceae; genus Actinomadura; species Actinomadura sp. SCN-SB. Next base: position 5,650 of record NZ_JBIMPP010000009.1, read on the forward strand.
GTCCTCACAAGAGGTTGACAGGCACGCCAGATGCGGTCGAAGATCAGCTTCCCGCTCTCCGGGCTTGACGGCGTTGACCAGAAGGTTGCGCAGGATCCGGCCAGCAGCCGACGCGCAGCAATAGGCCACCGGGTTCGCCGCCAGGGACTTCGATTCGGAGAGTTCTTCGTCGTGCGCATGGCGGCATCCGCGCCGTTCTAAGCAGGATGAATCCGAATCACCCGCACGTCCTCATCTACCGCTACTATCGAGCGGCGGGCTCTATATCGAACGTAGGCCGACAACGGTTACTCCGCCACATGGACGCGGTGGTACCTTCTTCCGGCAGCCGTCCGTGTCTGTCAGCTCGATTGGTTCTCGACCATCGCCCATATCGACAGAGAGCAGTTTCCTTTTCTTGGCAAGATTCTACCTTATGCGGACACAATATTCAACTCACTGCAGGTTGAAGTGCTGCGAAAAGAACTTGCAAGCGATCATATTCGCGAGATTCTCGGACCCGGCGTTCTTCCGGTCATCGCTCCCGGTTCAAGGAGGATCCTGTCCAAAGTGGCACGCCTTCCCTCGCTGGCTGTCAGGTGAGCTGCTCGGCGAGTCCGACGAGGATCCCTTCGGGGCCGCGAACGAAGCAGAGGCGGTAGACGTCCTCGTACTGCGCCACTTCGCCGACGAGTTCGGCGCCGTGGGTGCGCAGGCGGGCGACCAGGTCGTCGAGGCCCTCGACGGCGAACATGATGCGGCGCAGGCCCAGCGTGTTCACCGGTGCGTCGCGCGGCTCGCTGCTGATCGCCGGTGGCGTGTGATATTTGGTCAGCTCCACCCCGCCGTGGCCGTCCGGGGTCCGGAGCATCACGACGTCGGCGCGGACGTTGTTGAGGCCGATGATGCGGTCGGCCCAGTCCCCTTCGACGATGGTTCTGCCCTCCACTTTCATGCCGAGTGCGGCGAAGAAGGCGATGGCGCCCTCCAGGTCCTCGACGACGATGAGGATGTTGTCCATCCGCCGGATCGTCATTTGTGCCGTCCTTCCTCGTCGTGTGGGCTGCCACGGCCACTGGTGAACCTGGGACGGGGTCGGCGCCACGGTCCGGACACGGAAACCGGCTGATCTCCATGAAAGATCTCGGCCGTCATCATCCCGCAGATGCGTCCGCTGAACGGATCGGGACTTCGCGGGGTGAGCGGCGGGCACTGGTGGGGCCGGGCGGTCCTGAAGCTGAGGAGCCGGCCCCCTCGTAGGCCCGCCGGCCTTCGTTACCAAGTTCGTCGGTCGAGACGTGGAGTGTGATCGGAGATTCCGGCCTGTTGACGATGCGGGGATCGAAAGACCCGTCTGGCCGCAGTGGCATTCGGGCGGCTGTCGCGCTGTTCCCGTCTGTCGGACGTTCGTGGGCCGGTGACGGTGGGCGAGAGCTTTGCGGTCAGCATGATGGCGACCAGGCTCAGCGTGACGAGGGTTTGTCCCAGTCGCTGGAGGAGGCCATCGCGCTGCCGCCTTCCTGGCCGTGGGCCGCGCTCGGCGGTGCCGGTCAAGGGCGCGCCGGTCCCGAAACGCACGTCCGCCGTCTGGGCGACCGGGGACTCGGCGCTGGTCGGATCCGTGCGATGTACGGCCGGGAAGGCGGCGGGCGGCTGCCGGAGGCTCCTCCACGGGCCGACTTTGCGGGTCGGGTGGGGTGTTGTGGTTGTGGTTGCTCAGGGGGTTGGGGTGCGGGTTCGGGCTAGTAGCAGGGTCACGTCGTCTTCGGCGGTTTCGGGCACCATGGTTTGGATGACGTTTGTGGACAGGGTGTCCAGCGGGATTTCGGTGCGGGCCAGGGCTTCGGTGAGGCGGCGCATCGTCTCGTCGATGTCGCAGTCGCGGCGTTCGACCAGGCCGTCGGTGTAGAGGACCATCAGGGTCCCTTCGTCGAGTTCGAGCTCGACGGCTTGGTGTGGGCCCAGTCCCAGCCCGATCGGCGTTCCGGCGGGGAGAGTGGGGAAGTACACCTCGCCTGCCGGGTGGGCGACGGCAGGTGGGAGATGTCCTGCCGAGGCCATGGTGCAGATTCGGGTCGCCGGGTCGTACAGCGCGTACAGGCAGGTGGCGGCGATGGGTGACTCGGCGATGCCGTCCCCCTCGTCGGCCTCGCGGGCGTACAGCTCGTCGAGGCGGGTGAGCAGTTCGTCGGGTGGCAGATTGAGGTAGGCGAGCGTGCGCATGGCGGTACGCAGCCGGCCCATGCTCGCCGCGGCGTTGATGCCGTGACCGGTCACATCGCCGACGATCAGGGCGACGCGGGAATCGGGCAGCAGGATCGTGTCGTACCAGTCGCCCCCCACGCCCTCGTGCACTTCGGACGGCAGGTAGCGCGAGGCCAGCTCGACGGCGTCACCGCCGGACAGCTTGCTGGGCAGAAGCTGGCGCTGCAAGGCGAGGGCCGTGTCACGCTCGCGGGTGTACTGCCGTGCGTTGTCCAGGCTGAGGGCGGCGCGGGCCGCGAGTTCCTCCGCGAGCAACAGGTCGTCCCGCGTGAACGGGGTCTTGTTCTCGTTGCGGTGGAAGACGGCGTTGCCCAGGATGCTGCCGCGGGCCTTCAGCGGGACGACGATCATCGTGTGAATGCCGGTGTCGCGGATGGTTCTGGCGCGTTCCGGATCGTCGGCGGGCCAGGAGTCCGACGAGGTGTCGAGCTTCGGTTCCAGGTAACTCTCGCCCGTGTCCAGTACGTGGGTGAAGGGTGACGAGGCCGGCACGTACACCGGCTCACCTATCGGCAACGTGGGCTCGGTGCCTTCAGAACGGGTCGAGGCCACGGCCGCGCGACGGAACACGGGGACCCTCTCTTCCGTGGACGGCAGCCGCTGCAGGGGTTCGGGACCGGGGAAGACCTCGTCAGTGAGGTCGACGACGCAGAAGTCGGCGAAGCCCTGCACGGCCAGGTCCGCGAGTTCCTGGGCGGTCCGCCCGACGTTGAGCGTCGTGCCGATCTGGATGCTTGCTTTGCGGAGCAGGGCGAGGCGCTCGCGAGCACGGCTGTAAGTGATGTCGACGGCCATCAGGCACACGCCCAGCGGACGCCCGTCCACTCCCTCCACACGGAAGAGGAAGGTCGAGTAGGTCCTTTCGTCGTGATGGTCTTCCGCAACCCAGCGGGCCTCGCGATCGATCACGGGGACCCCGTCCTCCAGCACTCTCTGGATCAGCTCCGGCGGGACCGGCGCGTCCGCCTCGGAGGGGCTGTCGGTCAGCAGGCGGCCGATCTCGAAGTAGGGGAACACCTCCGCCAGGCCCTGCGCGCTCTCGTTCAGCCAGACGGACCGCAGGTCGGTGTCCCAGACGGCCATGACGACGGGCGCGTGGGTGAGAAGGGGCTCCAGCACGGAAAGCTCGATACCGGTGGCGGCAGCGGGCACGACCGCCACCACCCAGGCGTGCCTGCCGTCCTTGGTGGCGATGCGGGCGCTTTCGGCGTGCACCACGATCTGCGTGCCATCGTGATGGCGGAGGTCGATCATGCCGGCTCGGTAGTTCTCGTCACCGGATCCGCCCGTCCAGGTCCAGATTCGGGTGGCACGGTCGCGTGCCACCCGCACCGTCGTGCCGGGACGGCCGAGGATCTCTTCCGGCGGGTAGCCGAGGAGCTTCTCGGCGGTCTTCGACCATCCGATCACAAGACCGTTCTCGTCGAGCACGGCGATCGCCGGGGTCTCCTCTTCCGGCCGCTCCCCAAAGCCTCTGCGCATGTCGATATACAACCACGCAGCGTGAGCGACTGACCGCTGACGGCGCCTTGCTCCTGCATATCGGGGTGAAGAATGAACGAGCGATGTCCGTGACCTTGTCGATCGGATCGGACGCCTATGGCGGAGAGGACGTCGGGCTGACCTGGCTGACCGGGGTGACGATGCGCCTCGCCCCATATACGCCCACCAACCTTCTGGTGAGGCTCTTTCGGGATACGGCGTGATTTTTACGTCGCCCACGGAAGCGACGTCGGTGTGCCGGCTTCGGGATCGCGCATCAGTTTCGCCTTTACGCGATCCGCGGGTAATGCTGTGATCTCGGCGGATGGCGTTATGCCGACATGATCGCTTCTCATCGGTCGTGGGCCGCTGTGGTTGAACGCCTACAACACCAAGACGAGTGGGATTGTCAGGGGTGCGATCGCCAGTCGGCCACGCTCCTTGGTCACGGGTGGAGAACTCTGTTTTGTGAACGGTGGGTGACAGCCTGCTGTTAACGACCGGAGCTCACGTCCGCGCCTGTACTGCGAACTGGGGCTCGGGTGGCTTATCTTCGCGGCGGACTACTTGGGCTCGCCCCGCCTCTACTGAGGCGGGGCGCGCTGTCTCCACGTTCGCCGTCCCCAGGCGAAGGCCGGTCAGTTGCGGGCGGCGTCCTCGGTGCGCAGGTGCCGGACGCCCCGGGGTGTCAGGAACGTGCGGAGGCCGCCGCACAGGGCGTCGGCGATCAGGGCGAGCGCCGCCACCCAGAGCGCGGCGGCGATCACGCCGGACAGGCCGTAGGAGACCTGGTTGATGATGATGTCGCCGAGCCCGCCGCCGCCCGCGACCGCGGCCAGCGTGGCACTGGAGATCACGTACACCACGGCGATCCTGATCCCGGTGAACAGCACCGGCAGCGCCAGCGGCAGCTCCACGCGGAAGAGGATCTGCCGCGAGGTGAGCCCCATGCCGCGCGCCGCCCGTACCAGGTCCCGGTCCACCTGTTCGATCGCCAGGTAGGCGTTGGTCAGCATCGGCGGCACCGCGATGATCGTCAGCGCCACCAGCACGTTGGCGAACCCGATGCCCAGCAGTCCGAGGAAGATCGCGATCAGCGCCAGGCTGGGCAGGGCCCGGCCCACGTTGGACACGCTGACCGCGATGAAGCCGCCGCGTCCCAGGTGGCCCAGCCAGATCCCGAGCGGCACGGCGATGACCGCGGCCAGGGCGAAGGCCGTCGCGGACAGCAGCAGGTGCGAGCCGGTCTTGCCGAGCAGCAGCCCCGGATTGCTCGCCATGAAACCGAAGCTGTCGAGAAAGGTGTTCATTCAGTTTTCCCTGGGGATCGCGGCCCACGGGCTCAGCAGCCGGCCGACGGCGACGATCAGCCCGTCCGCGGCCAGTGCCAGCGCGACGGCCAGCGCGCCCGCGGCGACGAACTGGGTGGTGAACGGGGATTGGAGGCCCTGCAGGATCGGCGAGCCCAGCCCTTGGTCGATGATGAACGCCGCGATCTCCACGGTGCTGATCGTGGTCACGGTGGTCACCCGGAGCCCGGCCAGGATCGACGGGACGGCCAGCGGCAGTTCGATGCGCAGCAGGATCTGCGTACGGGTCAGCCCCATGCCCTCACCGACCCGCCGGACGTCGGCGGGCACCTCGCGCAGCCCCGAAAGGGTGCTCTTGAACAGCACCATCAGCGTGTAGGCGACCAGGGCGATCTCGACGGTGAGGATGGAGACGCCGGTGCCGGGCACCAGCAGCTCGAACAGCGCCAGCGGCGGGATCGTGTAGAGGAACGCGGACAGCCCGCCGAACGGGGCCTCCAGCCAGCCCTTGAAGTGCGCCAGCAGCGCCGCCGCGAACGCCAGCACGAAGCCGACCCCCACGGCGATGACGGTCAGCCGGACGTGTTCCAGCAGGGCGGGCCAGAACACGCTCGACCAGTTCGCCGTGAACCAGTCGACGCAGAAGAACCCGTTGTCGGAGACGCAGTCGCCGGCCTGCCCGAAGTCCGGGATCACCGGATCGGGCGCCGCGGCCGCGAGGATGGTGAACGCGGTCATCGGGCCCGCTCGCTCGTCTGTGTCCTGAGCATGTCCAGGGTGACCGCGCCGATGACCCGCCCGTCGCCGTCGGCGACCGGCAGCCGGTCCGCGCCGGAGGCCATGAAGGCGGCCAACGCCGTGCGCAGCGTCTCGGACGAGCCGAGCGGCTCCCCTGCGATCCCGTCCGCGGGCTCCAGCGGCAGGTCGGACAGGCGGCGCAGGGTGAGGGCCCGGAGCCCGCGGTCGGCGCCGACGAACCTGGCGACGAAGTCGTCGGCGGGCGCGGTGAGGATCCGCTCGGGCGTGTCGTACTGGGCCAGCCTGCCGCCTTCGCGCAGGATCCCGATCCGGTCCGCCATCCGCACGGCCTCGTCGATGTCGTGGCTCACGAACAGCGTGGTCTTGCGGACCTGCGCGTGCAGCCGCAGGAACTCGTCCTGGATGTGCTCGCGGGTGAGCGGGTCCAGGGCGCCGAACGGCTCGTCCATCAGCATCACCGGCGGGTCGGCGGCCAGCGCGCGGGCGATGCCCACCCGCTGCCGCTGCCCGCCCGACAACTGGGCCGGGTAGCGGCGGCCGAACTCGCCGGGCGGCAGCCCGACCAGTTCCAGCAGCTCGTTCGCCCGGTCCCTGATGCGGCCGGGCTTCCAGCCGAGCACCCGCGGGACGGTGCCCACGTTCTCCTCGATCGTCATGTGCGGGAACAGCCCGACCTGCTGGATCACGTACCCGATCCGGCGGCGCAGCTCGATCACGTCGTGCTCGCCCACCCCGGTCCCGTCGATGCGGATGTCCCCCGAGGTCAGCTGGACCAGCCGGTTCACCATGGTGAGCGCGGTGGTCTTGCCGCTGCCCGACGGGCCGAGCAGCACGCAGATCTCCCCGGCCGGCACCGTCATCGACAGCTCTTCCACGGCCGGACCGGCCGCGCCGGGGTAGACCTTCGTCACCCGGTCGTAGACGATCTCGGCGGCTTCGCTTGTCATCGGTTCTCGTCCCTTCGCGTCTTCGTCGGCCGGACCCTCGCGCTAGATCAGCCGGTTGGCGCGCAGGAAACGGCGCGCCACCTCGGCCGGGCTGAGCCGCAAGATCGCCACCGCTTCGTTCAACGCCTGCATGGCCGGCTCGGTGAGCAACGCGTTCACCCGGTTCAGCGGGCCGGACACGCGGGCCCCGTACCGCCGCAGGATGGGCAGCCGGACGACGGGCGCCACGTTCTGGAAACCGAAGATGTGCAGGTCGTCCTCCAGGATCGTGAAGTCGTACCGGCGCAGCTGCGGGTCGGTGGTGAAGACGTCGGCCGCCTGCACCCGTCCCGACTCCAGCGCCGGGTACTGCAGCCCGATGTTCAGCGGCCTGACCTTCAGCCGCGGCAGCTTGTAGGACTTGACCAGGGCCTCGTAGCCGAACGGCCCGGTGATGTTGTCGGGGTACTCGGCGTACTGGACGTCCCCGAGCCTGGCCAGGTCGGCGATCTTCCGCAGCCCATGGCGTTCGGCGTCGGCTCTGCGCACCGCCACCGCGTTGCGGTTCTGGAACGGGGTCTTCTCCAGCAGCGTCAGGCCCCTGGTCTCCTCGAACCGCTTGGCCTCGGCCCAGGTGCCCTCGGCCGTGGGCGGCAGCTTCTCGGCCAGCGCGATCGACTGGAGGATCACCCCGGTGTAGTCGGGGTAGAGGTCGATCTCCCCGCTGACGATGGCCCGGTCGATGATCGTCGAGCTGCCGATGTTGGATTTCAGCACGACGTGGAAGCCCTGGGCGGTGAGGAGCTGCGCGTACAGCTCACCCATGATCCAGGACTCGGTGAACTGCTTGGAGCCGACCTTGATGGTGGGCCCGCTGCCCGCGACCGAACGGGCCGAGGCCAGGACGGCGGCGCCGCCCGCGACGGCCAGCCCGCCGGCGAGGAAGGTCCGGCGGTTCGTCACACGCCCCTCCGAGGGATTGTCGCGTTCCAAGTCCGGTGGAAGACCTGCTCGCCGCCCTCGTAGGCGGTGAGGCTGTCGCTCAGCGAGAACGCCGTCGCGTCGGCGGTCATCCGGCTGTAGGTCACGATCCGGGTGTGCCAGTCGCCGCGGCCGATCTCCTCGGTCCGCTCGCATTCGACGAGCGTGGCGCCGGGGTCGCCCTCGGTCAGCGAGAACCGGTCCACCGCGCCCGCCCGCCGGTACGCGCCGTCGGTGAGGTCGGTGAAGTCCTCGCCGCCCTGGTCGAGGGTGATGGTGATCCGTCCCCGCACCGTGTCGTGCTCGATCGTCCGCGCCGGTTCCGACAGCCGCCGCGTGAGAGGGGCGGGCAGATCCGGCAGGGGCGGTCCGTACGGGCGCAGGTCGGCGTCCTCGGCACGGGCCGGACGCACGGGCAGGTGCAGCGCGGACGGGCCGCCGGGCAGCAGGGTCACCGTGGTCGGCTCGGGGGAGGGCCAGGCCAGCGGCCAGTACGAGGCCGACACCGAGACCCGGATCCGATGCCCGGAGCCGAACGCGTGCGCGGTCGGGAGCAGCGGCACCGTCACCTCGTACGGGACGCCCGGCTCCAGCGGGCTCGGGTGCTCGTGCCCGTCCCGGTGGGTGAGGTTGAGCAGGCCACGGGTGATCAGCCGGGACGAGCCGTCCGGGGCCACGTCGCACAGCCGTACCGCCAGCAGCGCCGCGGGCCGGTCGGCCGACACGCGCAGGGTGACCGTCGGCTGCCCGAGGACCTCCACGCGCGTGTCCAGCGGGGACGAGGTGTAGGTGTGGGACAGGCCGTCGTCCGCGCCCTGCGCCATGAACTGCCCAGCGACGTCGCCGAATTGCAGCCAGCTACCGCCGTACGCGCCGATCGCCACATCGCTGCGCAGCGGCACCGGAGCGTCCGCGTCCTCCGCGCGTGCTCCCAGGACGCCGCCCGCCAGCGGATACGGGCGGTACTCGATGCGCGGCGAGGGCCAGGAGTCCTCGGCGACCCAGCGTCCCGGACGCTCCTCGGTGTCGGTGCCCGGAGCCGCCCACTCGGGCATCCACGCGCGCAGCGCGGGCTCGTCCATCACGCCGGTGTCACGGCCGCGCAGCCAGTGGTCGAACCACCGGACGACCTCCTCGTGGAAGTCGATCGCCGGTCCCGGAACACCCTGGTGAGGGTAGTTGTGCGCCCACGGCCCGATCAGACCGCGGGCCGGGGCGTCCAGCCCCTCCAGGAGCCGCAGCACCGCCCCGCAGTACGAGTCGTACCAGCCGCCGACCGCCAGCACGGCCGCCTCGATCGCGCTGTAGTCCTCGCAGACCGAGCCGTGCTTCCAGTACGCGTCGCGCGCCTGGTGGGTGAGCCACTCCTGGCCGTACGGCGGGGTCTCGGCCATCCGCCGGAACCACTGCTCGCGCCAGCCCTCCCCGACCACCGCGGGGTCCGGCGGACGGGCGTTGTAGGCGAACATGGTCGACGCCCACGGCAGCATCTCCGAGGCGATCAGTGCCCCGCCGGTGTAGTGGACGTCGTCGGCGTACCGGTCGTCGGTCGAGCAGACCGTGACGATCGCCTTGAGCGCGGGCGGGCGCAGCGCGGCGATCTGGAGCCCGTTGAAGCCTCCCCACGACTTGCCGATCATCCCGACGTTGCCGTCGCACCACGGCTGCTTGGACAGCCATTCGATGACCTCGGCCCCGTCCGACAGCTCCAGCGGGGCGTACTCGTCCTGCATCTGGCCGTCGGAGTCGCCGCTGCCCCGCATGTCCACCCGGACGGCCACGTACCCGGCCGTGGCGAAACGCGCGTGCAGGCTGTTGTCGCGGATGGCCGTGGCGTCGTTCTTGCGGTACGGGATGTACTCAAGGATGACCGGGCGCGGCTCGGCCTCGGCGCCCGCGGGCATCCAGATCCGGGCGGCGAGTCTGGTGCCGTCCGCGAGCGGGATCCACACATGCCGTATCACGCGGACCGGAGGCGCCTCGCCGGCGGCGCCACCCCCGTTCCGTCCCGCTACGTCACGGTCCGACGCCGTCTTCTCCGGCCAAGGCACGCATAACTCCTCTTCGAATGGCTCCTGGCTACATCGAATATCGGAGTACTTTGCCACCTTGTTCCGGACATACCAAACCAGTGGATGTCATGTGAGTGTCAAGTGATCCGTGGGGTCGGAGGGTCGCCGGACACCCTGCCGTACGTGCGGAGGGACGGTCAGGGTGACGGGCAGGGGACCCTTTTCGACCAGGTCAGCGAGGCCATCCGAGGGGGCTGTGCCGCCCGCTTCCGGATGACCGAAATCCAGGTCCCGCGCCCTGGCGGCGGATCTCCGAGATCCGACTCGATGACGATCCGAACGGCGACTCCATGTGTGCGCCCGGACCGCATCGCACACCCGGCGATGGTTCCTGACGTGGCCTGATGCTGCGTATGGACGGCTCGGCTTCGGCCAGTCCCACGAGGTGGCCGATGGGCGGTGTGGGCGCCGGAAGAACGCCGTTCTCGGTCTTGTCGAGTGATCTTGATCTCGGTGTCGGCATGGTGGGAAGTGCCGTGAGCACGATGCCGACGCGCGTTCACCAAGGCCGAGCATGAGGTTGCGGGCTTGCTGGAGTGCCCGGGCCTGGTCGAGCTCGCTGTGAGGCCCACGATGTGAACCCGGTGGGGCGTGCTCGGCCACGGCGAAGCGGTGCAAGCAGGTCAAGGTGATGATCTGCGCCGTGAGGAGGTCGCGAGCCGCGATCTCTTCGTCCTATGACCACAGGAGCGGGCTCCAGTCTGCGCGCAAGGTCGATGACAGGCTTATGAGGATCGGCCACACAGTCGCCGGGGCGAAAGGGCAGCCCGGCTGGTCGGCGATCATGATTTCTTCCGATTCTCATCATGAAGATCGTCGAGGCTGACCGCATGCCCCAGTTCTCGCAGTACCTCTTCTCCCAAAAGCAACTCGCGGCGGGGCTGCATCATGCGGTCGATCGGATACTTCTCCCCTATGAACCGGTGGCGGCGACAGGGCTTCGGGCTGTCAATCTCGAACAACGTAGCGCCGTGCAGTTCCAACGAACTTACGACGACCTTGGGGTATGGGCTCTTCTCGCTCATTGTTGACGCCGGGGGAGGGGAGGGTGCTCTGTTGGCCGACATGGATGGGTCACCCGCCCCTGGGGTCATCTTCCATCTGGGCCACGGGCGGAGATGTTGGCTTGAGAAGGCGTCCGCGCAATGGCCTCGTTGCGAGACTGCCGTGTCTCCTCAGCCGGTCCGGGTCACGCGGTGGAAACAGGGAGCCGGCGGCCATGGAGGCGACGAGATCCGCCTGCCGTGTCATGCCGCCTGGTAGCGCAGGTCGAGGGTGTCGGTCAGCCCTCCCCAGCGAAGTGTGAACGACCAGCATCCGGTCTTCGGCATGTCGATGATGGACGGTCCGGGACCGCCCTCGACCGCACGCTCGACCGCCTGCCCTCCGTCCGCGGGTACTGCGGTGATCTTCAGTTGCGCGTCCTTCGCCGACCCGGCCCCGCCGGAACCCCGCTCTTTCGCGACCCAAAGGATCTTGTTCTGTCGTTCGCCCCCCGGTGGCACGTGCAGGGGGTGGCCGAAAATCACCCCCGCGATCAAGCCACGCTCACCGAGCACGTACGTCTGCTTTGCGTTCTCGGAAAACCCGCTGCGCGCCCACGTCGGCAGCTCACCGGAGTGCAGTTCGGGGTGGCAGCCGTTCGTCTGCTGGGAGTCGTCCGCGCCCGCGGGTTTGCCGGAAGACGCTGTCGAGGACCCTTCGTCCACGCCGCCGGAACACGCCCCCAGAGCGACCGCACCTGCGACGACCATGGCCAGTAGCGGTGTACGGGAAAGACGCGGGTGCACGGGAACTCCTTGCCGGTAGAGGGCTGGGGGGTCGACAGAGAGCTGAAGCCCGCCTACCGGGCTCGCTGCGCCATCTGACGGCGCTTACGGCACCAGACTGATGGAAGGAGCGTTCCATGACAAGGTGTGGTCGCCCCGATACTGCCGCGATGCGGAGGTAGCTCTCGCGATGTGAGCGGTGCCCGTCCACGGGTCGCCGCCTGCGAAGCCACCGTCCCGCTGGAGCGGTTCTCGGCCAGGATGCCCAAGGACGCGGAATGGATCGTCCCTGCCAGGCTGCCTCAGGTGCTGTTGCCGCGGGGACGAGGCGAGGGGCCCCCGCAATGCTGGCCTGCTCCAAGCCCGGCGAACCGTATCCGGGCGTCCTCCAGCGCGGCTTTTACAGTTGGGGCTCGTGCGTGTGGTCTGGGGGCCGTCTGCGTTGGACGTGGATGCGTGTGCGTGGCGGGCTGGGTTGGTTCAGGTGAGCCGGCTGAAGAGGGCGTGGAAGGCGATGAAGGCTGCGAGCCCGAGGAGGAGGCTGCCGATGGCGTTGGCGGCGGCCCTGCCGTACGAGCCGTCCTGGGAGAGATGGATGGTGTCGAGTTCGAAGGTGCTGAAGGTGGTCAGCGCACCGCACAGGCCGGTGCCCAGTAGTGCCTCGGTGTAGGTTCCGGTGCCGGCCCCGTGCAGGCCGCCCAGGGCGGCGGCACCGAGCAGGTTGACCGAGAGCGTGCCCCAGGGGAACGACTTGCCTGCGGCCGATTTGACGTAGCCGTCTATGACGTAGCGCAGCGACGCTCCCACGGCACCGCCCGCGAGGACCAGGCCCATCGTCGGCGTCGTCATGTGGCCTCGTTCGGGTGGCGAGGAATCCTCCGGCCGATCACCAGGCCGATGGCGATGGCGATCCAGCCGAGTACCACGCTGGCGACCGCGTACACGGCGGCCAAGCCCGCTCCGCCGCCGTCACCGATGGTGTAGACGCCGTCGATGAGGTGCGAGAACGTGGTGAAGCCGCCCAGGTAACCCGTCACCGCCAGCGGCCGTGCCAGCGGGTGCGGCCTGCCGTTCAGCAAGTACGCGGTCAGCACGCCTATGGCGAGGCATCCGAGCATGTTGACGGTGAAGATGTTCCACGGGAATCCCGTCCTCGTGGCCGGGATCGCTGCACCGAGCAGGTACCTGGCGAGCACACCCGCCGCACCGCCCGCCGCGATCTCCACGATGACGCGGGGTCTCAGCTTCGGCGGCGGTGGCGGGCCCTTGTGCGGGTTGAGGGCGACGGCCTCGGCGTGTTCACGATCGGCCAGGCGGCCTTTCATCGTTTCCCTCACGATGGCTCCGGCCTTTGTTCCCTTCTGTCCGGCGCGGGTACGCCCAGCAGCAGCCGGCGGACGGCGTCCCAGGTCTGGAAGAAGGCCGCGTCCACCTCGGGTGACCGCTCGCCGAGCATCCGGGCCCACGCTCCGTGGCCGCCGGGCAGGACGCTCGCTCCGCCGAGCATCCCGGTCCGGGTGAGCGCCTCGTGCATCGTGTCGGACACCTCCTGGGCGGGCCTCGCCGAGGTGAGCACGTAGAGGCTGGCCATGAGGCCGAAGTCGCCCATGACCGCGGCGCCGGTCGCGGCGCGGTCGGCCGGGACGAGCCTGATCGGGTCGGCGAACAGCAGGTCGCTGTCCGGATCGCGCACCTCCAGGTCGGTGCAGTACGCGGTGTAGGCGTGCCGCTCCCCGCGTGCCAGCCGTCCCGCCATCAGCTTCTCGCCGAGGACGACGGTGGCCTCCGGGTCGGCGGTGACGCTCATGCGCTGGTAGAACCGGGCTCCGGCGAAGGGAATCGTCGTCGCGGGCAGGTACTCGACATAGCTGCCCGCGGCGCCCATTACATCGCCATCGTCAAGGCCAACCAGCGCACCCTGCGCAAGCAGCTGAAGAAACTCCCGTGGAACCGGGTTCCGCTGCAGGGCCGCACCCGCAGCACCGGCCACGGCCGCGGCGAGATCCGCCGGATCAAGGTCTGCACCGTCACCGGCCTGCTGTTCCCCGGCGCCCGCCAGGCCATCCAGCTCAAACGCCGCCGCGTCCACCGCAGAACCGGAAAGATCACCATCAAAACCGTCTACGCGATCACCAGCCTGACCGCAGAACAGGCCACACCTGCACAGCTCGCCGAGCTGATCCGCGATCACTGGCGGATCGAGGCCCTGCACCACATCAAAGACACCACCTTCGCCGAAGACGCCTCCCAGCTACGCACCGGGAACGCACCACGAGCCATGGCCACCTGGCGCAACCTCGCCATCGGCGCCCTACGCCTGGCAGGAGCGACGAAAATCGCCACCCGCCTACGACACAACGCCCGCGACGCCACCCGCCCGCTCGCCCTCCTCGGCCTCATCTGAAAACGGACATCATTCGACTGTGCCGAGGCCCTGGCTGGAACTCCACCTGGGCGATTCCACGGGGAATCACCAGCGCGGCATCCAGCGAGCGCTTCCGCAACGATGGCCGCGGCGCAGTGGACGTGTCCGGCGACGAGGACGACACGAACCTTCCTTTGATCACAATGTAATGCGGATCGAAAAACGTCCGAAATGGAAGACAGTCGATCGGATGGCGTCGACGATCGCCTCGGAGCGGGGCGAGTGGAATAGGCGTTCAGGCGGATCGCTGCGGTGACCAGGATGTCCGCGTCCTCAAAGCCCTGGGCCGGGGCTCCCGCAGCCATGTAGAACTAATATAGGTCCGGCTATTTTGGTGCCACGATCTTGTTCTGCCCGCGTCAAGTCCGATTGGCGGCCGGAAGCCCCTGACGCGTTGGGTGAACGTCCAGGAAATGTATCGCACCGATCGAATTTTTCAGCGTTCCGTGCGACGGCCGCCGGTTCTGGCGGCCATTTCGAGGGCGTTGGTGGCCAGTGCGGCGGTCTGGGCCAAGGCGATCGGCCAACCCACCACCGTGCGCGGGGAAGTGTCCGGGAAGTGTCCAGGACCACACGGCGGTACACCTTGCACTCGCGGGTGGGTTTCGGTATGGGGGTAGCCCCTCGGATGAAATTCTCGGCACGCGTCCGCACTGGCTGTCAGCCTCTCGTCACAATGGGAAACCTGGGAGAGTGCCTCCTTGGGAGATTTCTCGTCGCGCAGCGCTTCCATGACCGTTGCCGTACCATTCGAATGATCGCAATTCCTAGTGGCTGGCAGTGGCGGAGATACTTGTGTCGTGATCGAGTTCGGCGTCCTTGGACCCCTACAGGTAGCGCGCGACGGACAAACCATAACGCCGGGTGCCGTGATGTTGCGGCGTCTGCTCGCGGTCTTGTTGTGCCGGGCTGGTAGGTCAGTGCCGGTTCCGGTGCTGTTGCAGGGACTGTGGGGAGACGCTCCGCCACGCAGTGCACGCAAAACGCTACAAGTGTATGTCCGTCGCCTGCGCCAAACGTTGGGTGAGGACGGGCGCATCGTCTACGGTGAGGGCGGATATGCGGCCACCGTGACACCCGATGAGATCGACTCGTGGCGTTTTGAGAAACTGGCCGAACGCGGACGGTATGCCTGGTCGAAAGCGGACCTGGAGACGGCGGGGGCACGCCTGGAAGAGGCGCTGGAGCTGTGGCGGGGGCCCGCGTACGCCGGACTCGGCGAGGTCCCGACCATCGCGGACGAGGCGCGGCGGCTGGCGGAGCAGCGGTCACGGGCGCGGGAGGACCTGCTGGCCGTCAAGGTCGATCTGGGCAGGCATGCCGAGGTGGTGGTCGATCTGTCGGGAATGGCCGACGAGCTGCCCTACCGGGAACGGCTGTGCGCCCTGCTGATGGTCTCGCTGTACCGGACGGGCCGTCAGGCCGAGGCGCTGCAGGTCTTCCGGCGGGCGCACGCCACGCTGGTGGAAGAACTCGGGGTCCAGCCCAGCCCGCTGCTGCGGCGCATCCACGAGTCCATTCTTCGCGAGGACGAGATTCTGACCAAGCCCGCACAGGAAATCTTGCTGCACGCCGACGAGCCGGTCACCAGCGCGTTCGGGCGGATGGCGGCCGCGCGACCGGATTCGGGTCAGGCCACGAAGCCGGTCCCCCAGGTCGAGCCCGCGACGGCCGTCCCGGCGTTGTTGCCCGCTGACATCGAGGACTTCACCGGCCGTGGCGAACAGGTGGAGTTCCTGCTCGAACGGCTGTCCGGCGATCGTCGGTCACCGGCGGTGCCGGTCGTGTCGGTGGTGGGCCGGGCCGGGGTAGGGAAGACGACCCTCGCCGTGCACGTGGCGCATCGCCTGCGCGCGGCGTTTCCGGACGGGCAGCTCTATGTCGATCTGCACGGCGTCGGCGATGGCACAGGGACGCCCGCCGATCCCAACGAGGTGCTCGGTCGGTTTCTGACCACCTTGGGTATGCAGGGGCGGGCGCTTCCCGAGGGACTGGAGGCGCGCGCGGAGTCGTACCGGGCCTTGGTCGCAGGTCGCCGGATATTGGTGGTCTTGGACAACGCTGGTGACGAGCGGCAGGTTCGTCCGTTGCTGCCGGGCAGTGCGACATGCGCGGTGATGATGACCAGCCGCCGTCGGCTGGGTGGGCTCAGCGCCCATGTCCTGGAGCTGGACGGGTTCGATCCGCAATGGGCCCAGGTGCTGCTGGAGCGGGTCGCGGGCGCTGAGCGGGTGGCGGCGGAGCCGGAGGCCACGATGGAGATCGCCGAGCTGTGCGATCACCTCCCCCTCGCGATCCGGATCGCCGGGGCGCGCCTTGCCGCCCGTGAGCACTGGAGCCTGGCGCATCTGTCCCGCCTGCTGCGGGACGAGCGCCGACGCCTGGACGAACTGGCGGTGGGCGATCTGAGTGTAAGGGCGAGCCTGGCCTTGGGCTATGGCGCGCTGACGGCCGAGGAGAGAAGGGCGTTCCGGCTGTTGGCGTTGCTCGACGCGCCCACCTTCACATCGTGGGCGCTCGCCGCGGTCGTCGATTGCAGCGTCGAACAAGCCGACGAGCACATCGATGAACTGCTCGATGCCGGACTGCTGCGCTTCACCGGCACAGATCACTGCGGCCAGTTTCGCTACGCCTTCCATGATCTGGTACGGCTGTACGGTCGCGAGTGCGCCGAGGCCGAGGAGACCGCGGGCGAACGGGTCGGCGCCCTCACTCGGGCGCTGGGAGCCTGGCTCACCGTGGCCGAAATGGCCGACAACGGGCTCACCGAGCGAGTGGTCGCCGACGTTCGGGGCACGGCGCCTCGCTGGAAGCCGGATCAGCGAACGACACGCGCGCTCGTCGCCGACCCGCTGGCGTGGTTCGACAGCGAGCGAAGCGCTCTGGTGGCTTGCGTAGCGCAGGCTTGCCATGCCGGGCTGGACGAGCTCGCCTGGGAGCTGTCGGCATGCGTGGTCAACTATCTCGCCTTCCGCGGACTGCACGAGGACTGGAAACAGACCCACGAACTCGCGCTGGACATGTGCATCCGCGCGCACAACGACCTGGGCAAGGCAGTGATGTCCCGCAATCTCGGCTTTTTGCGGGTCGTCGGATTGAGGACCTCGCCTCTCACCGCTTTGGACAATAAGGATCAGGCGCTCACGACGTTCCGGAAACTGGGCATCCAGCACGGCGAGGTCGACGTGCTCTCCCTCCAGCTCTTCTCGCTGCGCCGTAAGGGCGATTACGACGGCGCGCTCATTGCGGCGGACCGGGCCATGAGCCAGGCGGAACGCATCGACTACAGGCTCGGCCAGGCCCGATTGTGGTATATGCGCGCCCTCATCAATCGTGAGCGAGGACATTACGATCGCGCCATCGCCTGCGCGCGGCGCAGCCTGGACCTGGCGCAGGAGACCGGCTCCGCGTATGAGAGAGTGCTCGCGCTCTGGGAGCTGGCGGCGGCCTGCCGCGATGAGGAGACCGCTCATCAGGTGATCGCCCGGCTGCACGATGGCCTCGCCGAGTGCGATCAGCGTGGCGAACGACTCCTCAGGGCCTATCACGAGCTCGCCCTTGGTGACCTGCACCGCAGGTTCGAACGTCCCGGGGCTCGCGATCTGTTGCTCTCGGGGCTCTCGGTGCTGAACGAACACCGCGTGCTCTTTGGCCAAGGCGCGGGACTGCGCATGCTCGGTCAGCTTGTCCACGCCCTCAACCGTCCGAAACAGGCGGTCGCCCACCTCGCCAAGGCCGTCGAGATCAGCGCCAAGCTACGCAGCATCCACGAACATGCCTTGGCTCTCAAGGCCCTGGGTCACGCCCAGTGCAGCCTTGGTGCGCCCAACGCGGCCCTAGCCTCCTGGTGGCGTGCTCACCGTCTGTTCGAACGGATTCCCAACACCGTTGAGGCCGCCACGCTGACCAGGCTGCTGGACGCTATGGTTTCCGGCGATGTGGCGGCGTGCGCCGGGCCGCAGGGGTCCATGCCCTGATCCGGCATGACCAGCACGTCGTGGGGACCTCCTGTGAAACCACGGCACACCTGCGGCGCAACCACGGTGCAACCATCCCGCAACCGCCGCCCCCGATGCTTGATCGAGTGAGACAAGAGATCAACACCACCGTGGCGCGATCGGGCCCGCCGACGATGCGCTCGGACGGCGAGTCGCGGGTCATCGGACTGGTCGAGACCGGCGACCGCATCGGCGAGCAGCACGAAAGGGATTGAGCTCCGGATGCCACGATTCACGAGGCACAACGTTCCCGTGCGCAACGCGCGTGGCGCTGTGGCACCGGCG
Organism: Actinomadura sp. SCN-SB; assembly: GCF_043906805.1. NCBI lineage: Bacteria > Bacillati > Actinomycetota > Actinomycetes > Streptosporangiales > Thermomonosporaceae > Actinomadura > Actinomadura sp. SCN-SB. Next base: position 23,901 of record NZ_JBIMPP010000009.1, read on the forward strand.
ACGCGTGGGCAAGTGAGCGCCTGGATCGACGTCGAACGCCTGATGCCCGACACATCCTTCTACACATCGCTCGCCCCCATCGACGTACCGGACGGAACCACTCGGGAAGGCGTGTTCCATGCGCTGTCCCAAATCGTGACGCGACAGGAATCGCTACGCACACTCTTCCACCGGGACGCCTCCGGAGCGGTCGTCCAGACCGTGTGCCCGGAGGGAGAGGTGGTCGTCGAGATGTGCGAAATCGATACCGCGGAGGACGTCGATACCGAGGCACTGGTCGAGCGGGCGATCTCCGACGCGATCAAGCGAGGCTTCGATCACGCCGTCGAGTGGCCGGTGCGAGCTCTGCTTCTGGAAGTGGACGGGAAGCCGCGGCGGATGGGCCTGGTCATCTCCCAGATGGCGGCCGACTACCAGGGGCAGCAGGTACTCGCCCGTGAGCTCCGGGCCATGATGAGCGGAAGGCCGATGCCCGCCCCCGCCATCCAGCCGATCGAACTGGCCGCCCGGGAAAGGGAACCGTCGGGACAGCGCCGGCTGGAACGTTCGATCGAGCATTGGCGCAGGCAGTTGGAGCGCATGCCCGTCACGCTCCTCCCGGGTGACCCCGGGGAACCGGAGACACCCCGCTACACCGCGGTCTGGCTCCGTTCCCGGGCGGCCGCGCTCGCGGCCGATGCCCTGAGCGTTCGATACGGCGGCAGTTCGTCGGCGGTTCTCCTCGCCGCCATGGCGCTCCTGCTCGGGCGCGCGGCGCGGACGTCCCATGCCACCGTCCTGCTCATCGCGGGCAACAGGACGGACCCGGATCTCCGCGAACACGTCGGCCCGCTGGTCCAGGAGGTGCCGGCGACGGTGGATCTGACCGGGCCGACCTTCGGTGACGTGATTCACAGCGCCTGGTCCGCGTCACTCACCGCTTACCGCAACGCCCAGTGCGATCGTGAGGCGAGCGACGGACTCCGTGCGAAGATCGGCGTCGAACGAGGCTGCGAGCTGGACCTTTCGTATTACTTGAACGACACCCGTCCCCGGTCGGCATCGAGGGCCGCCGTCGCCCCAGGGGACATCAGGGCGGCGCTTCCCGAGACCCGCCTGGGCAGCGATCCCGGGGTCGAGCGGGACAACCTGACCTTCTTCCTGCGCCTGCGTTCGACGGCGGGCGCCCTGGAACTGCACCTGCGTTCCGACTCGCGCATGCTCCCGCGGGACCGCGCGAGAAGGTTCCTCCGTGATCTCGAGGCGTTGCTCGTGGTCGCCGCGGAAAAGGAGGCGGCGGACTCGCTTCCGGAGCTTTTCGATGCCGCCGACGGGTTGTACGGGTCCGGGCCGGACCGAAACACGATCCGCACGGGAGATGCACAGAGCTAGGGCCTGGACGTGGTGCGCGCACGACACGGAACAGGACAGGACCTGACAGAGCGCGGCGGGAGGCCCCGGCACACTCAATGATCACGCCAGCAGCAGGCCGGCCACGCCGTTCAACGGGCCGGACCGCATCGGGAGTGGCACGTCGATCAACCGGAAGAGTGCCCTCCTTCTCCTTCTCGGCCGTGAGCGTCCCGGTCTGCCGACCGTGACCTCACCTTCATCCGGCAACCGGCTGCGGGACTGTTCACCGCAGACGGTCGAGCGTCAATCAATCAAGTCGTGACCACAGGGGGTTCATGGGTGCGTGTGGGAGCGCTCCCATGAATGAGGGACGGACGTCAGCATGACGCGTCGGACTCGTGATCAGGGAAAATCATGAACAGAAATTCGCACGCCGTGACCGATCAGGACAAGCTCAATCGCCGTCTCGGCCTCGCGCGGGAGGGATACGTCGCCGAGGAAAGGACCGCGCACGTCACCTTGGTGATGCGGGACGATGTCGTCCGCAGCGGCCTGGAGACGCTGTTGGTCGGAATCCCGTTCGTGGCGTCCGTCCGCTCCGGGGAGACCTTCGACCAGATCGCTCCTGGGCTGGCCTCCGGATCACGGAGCATTCTCATACTCTCGACGGCGGAGAAGAACTGGCCCCTCACGCTGAGCCAGGTACTCGCCTGGGGATCGCTCAAGGTGCTGCTGCTCCTGACGGATCCGCACATGATGATCCAGTCCAACGACGTCGCCGGAACCGATGGTCTGCTGCTCCAGTCCGAGCTGGACCGCGGCACTCTCGCCCGCGCGTTGACGCAGGTGATGATCGGCGAGGTGGTGCTCCCGGCGGCCCTGGCCAAGCGGCTTCTCGCCGGTCGCGCCGCGCCTCCGCAGCAGGAGAGGTTCCGCTCCCGGGCTCTGACGGACCGGGAGCTGCAGACTCTGCGACTTCTGTCGGACGGCCTCAGCAACAAGCAGATCGGCAGGCGGCTCAGCATTTCCGAACACGGTGCGAAAAGACTGGTGGCCAGCGTGCTCATCAAACTCGACAGTCCTAACAGGACCAGCGCCGTGGTGACCGCGATCCAAGAGGGCCTGCTCCCGTAGCCGATCGAGCGGCCATGCCCAGTTCGGCGCCTGCTCCTCCGCTCGGGCGCGGCTGGCGGAGCGGCCGTACGAGCACCAAGGATGCATGACGCCGCCCATCGTGTCGGCGACCCGAGGGCCGGGGCGTCCCCCGGCGAAGCCCGGCTCTCCTCGAACCGAGGAGAGCCGACAAGACCGGATGAGGCATCAAGGGACAGGAATCAAATGACGTCGTCGGTGCTGCTCGAGGAACGGCCGGAGCAGGGCACGGACCGTATCGGACTGCGGGCCTTCAGCAGGCTTCTGTGCGACCTGCGCAGGACCATCGGGATCAGCCAGGAGGAACTGTCGGGGAGGTCTGGGCTCAGCGTACGGACCATTCGCAATCTGGAGACCGGGCGCACAGAACGTCCCCGGAAGCGAACCTGCGAACTGCTCGCGTCGGCCCTGGAACTGTCCGGCGGCGAGGCGGGACGATTGATGGCGGCCGCGGGGTGGGCGGACGGCGTGTGGAAACCGCCGACCCTCACGTACCCGCAACGCCCTTCTGAGCTTCCGGCCGCGACATCGATCTTGGTGGGCCGCGGTCACGTCCTGGCCGAGGTGCGCCGGCGGCTGGCCAACGACCTCGCGGCGCCGAACTCCGGCCGGCTCCTCATGGTCACGGGCCCGCCTGGGAGCGGCAAAACCGCGGTCGTCCTCCACGCCGCGTATCAGTTGCGGGAACGGTTCCCGGACGGCCAGGTCTTCGTGGACCTCGACGGCTCCCATGACGTGCCGCTCGTCGGCGACGTGACGGCTCGCCTGCTCAGGGCGCTGGGGGTGGATCGGTGGCCGCGATCCGCGGAGGAGCGCGCGGCCATGCTTCGCGCCGTCCTCGCCGACCGGCGAGTGCTTCTGGTCGTGGACAACGTCGACAGCGAGGCACAGATCCGCCCGTTGCTGCCCTGCCTGTCCGGTAGCGCAGTGCTTGTGGCTTCCCGCTGCAAACTTTGGGCCCTCCCAGGGGGCCACACCATCGAGTTGGGAGCGCTGTCGTTACAGGAATCCGTTCTGCTGCTGGCGCGATTGGCCGGACGGGAGCGCACGCAAGCCGAGCCCGCCGCCGTCCACAGCATCGTCCGGTCGTGCGAAGGTCTTCCGCTGGCGCTGCATATCGCTGGGTGGTGGATCGCCGCCCGACCACATCGGAAACTGGGCGACCTTGCTGACCGGCTGGCGGACGAGAACCTGCGCATGCGCTATCTCCGCATCGGAGACCTGTCGGTGGCCTCAAGCGTCGAAGCCGGTTTCCGCAGGCTGCCGGAGACCGCACGGCATGCGTTGCATCGGCTCGGCTCTTTGCGCGGCGCCTTCGACGTTCAGGAAGCGGCCCACGTCCTGGAAATGACCACTGTGGCCGCGGCCGATGTCGTCGACGATCTGGTGCACTGGCAGATGGTGCGCATGACCAGCCCCACGGTCGGCGGAATCCACCGCTACCGGCTGCACGATTCCGTTCGCCTATACGTCAGCCAGCTGCTTGGTTGCGAAGATGGCAGGCCCAGGGATGGCGAGCGACCACACGGTCCGCAGGAAAACAGCCGGGTGCAGAAGCCTGCAGTGCAGCAATGTGCAGCTTTCGGGGAAACGCTGGGTCGTCGACACTTCTGATGAGTCGTACACAACGAACCCTAGTAGTGTCGAGGTCCATGGGACATGCCCCAGACATTGGATGACTTCAGCGTTGGGGACCTGATTCTCCGGCATGCACGAGCATTCCCGGACAAGGCGGCCCTCATCGTGGTCGCCAATGCGGCCGACGATGCCTGGACGTCGGTCAGCTACCGGGAACTGGCCGTCCGCGCCGCACGGCGCGCGCACTGGCTCATGGCCGGGGCGAATGGCCTGAACCGAGGCGATCGAGTGGTACTGGCGTTGCCGACCGGGTTGGAGTTCGCCGAGGCGTACGTCGCCTGCCTTATCGGCGGCCTCGTCGCCGTCCCGGTGCCCACGCCGGAAAGCTCGCGGGAAGCCGCGCACCGCTTCGCCGGCGTCGTCCGGGACGCCGAAGCGGGCGCGGTGCTGGCCATGGAACGAGATGTCGAAGAACTGCGGAACGCGCTCGCGCCGGAGGCTCGGGCGCTGGTGCGGCTGGTGGAACCCCTGCCGGACGACGGTATCGAGCCCTTCGCCACCGCGGCGGCGGGCGACCTCGCGGTGCTGCAGTACACCTCGGGATCCATCGGTGACCCGAAGGGCGTGATGATCAGCAACGCCAATATGAAGTCCAACGCCGGCGCCCTCGCCGAGGCCCTCGGATTGGGGCCGGACGACCGTATCGGCGGCTGGGTTCCCATGCACCACGACATGGGGCTGTTCGCGATGCTTAGCACGTCGCTGGTGCTCGGCATGACGTGCGTCCTCATGCCACCGATGGCCTTCCTGAAACGCCCGAAGGACTGGCTGCGAGTGATCGACCGTCACGAGATCACGATCACCGCCGCCCCGAACTTCGCCTACGACATGTGCCTGCGCACCGTCTCCGACGCCGATCTGGACGGTTTGGACCTATCCCGCCTGCGCTTCGCGATAAACGGCGCCGAGCCGATCGTCGAAAAAGTGCTGCGGGAATTCACGGAACGGTTCGCGCGAGCCGGGCTCGCCCCAGGTGTGGTGACTCCGGGCTATGGCCTCGCGGAGGCCACGGTATTCGTCAGCGCGAATTCATCGGATACCCTTCCACGGGTCTTCCACGCGGATCTGGACCGGTTGGCTCACGGCGAACTGAAAGCCGGCGGCGAGGCCGCTTGGCCGCTTGTCGGATGCGGTTTTCCCAACGATTTCGACCTGCGCATCGTCCATCCCGAGCTGTGCCATGAGGTCCCTCCGGGCACCATCGGTGAGATCTGGCTGCGTGGACCGAGCGTCGGGCTCGGGTACTGGCGGGATCCCGGCGCCACCGAGCGGACGTTCCGTGGCACCACCCGGGGCGACACGGGCTGGCTGCGCACGGGCGACCTGGGCGCGGTCGTGGACGGCGAACTGTACGTGACTGGCCGACGTAAGGAAATCCTGATCATCCGGGGCCGTAACCTTTACCCGCAGGACTTGGAGGTCGAGGCGCGCGCCTCCCATTCCGCGCTGCACGGCTTGGTCGGCGCCGCGTTCTCGGTGCCGGGCGAGACCCACGAGATCCCGGTGATCGTGCACGAGGTTCATCCGCGCACCGCGGCGCACGAACTGCCCGCGATCGTCACCGCCATCCAGGAACGCCTCTCCGCGCGCCTCGGCCTGGCGGTGGACAACGTCGTCCTGGTTCGGCGGGGCTCCGTGCGCCGGACCACAAGCGGGAAGATCCAACGCTTGGCGATGCGGGACCGGTTCCTGCGCGGCGACCTCACCTGGCGCCACGCGCTGCTCGACGCGGGTACCCGGCGGCGCGCTGACGCCCGCCGAGAGCAGGCCGTGGGGGCCGGGCGATGAAGGCGGCCGAGAACAGGAGCGCCGACCGGGACGCGTCCGGCCTCCCCGATACGCTGGCCCACGCCCTTACCGCCGACGGCACGTTCACCGCAGAGTGGTCCGCACGTGCCGACCACGACGAGTCCTTCCCCGACGTGGCCTGCGCCATCCTCGATGGGCTGGGTCTCGCCGCCGCGTACGTGCCCACGACGCTTGGCGGGACATGGTCCGATCACGAGCGGCTGCTGCGGCTGGTCCGGGCGGTGGCGGCGCATGACATCACCGTGGCCGTCGCCCACATGAAGACCTTTCTCGGCTCGGTCTCGGTGTGGCTCTCCGGCGATGACGCCCAGTGCGCCCGGCTCGCGGACGTGGTGCTGGCCGGTCGCCCCGTCAGCTGGGCGCTATCGGAGCCCGACCACGGTGCCGACCTGCTCTCCGGCGAGGTCACCGCGCTACGCGTGCCCGGAGGGTACGAGCTGAACGGCGTCAAGTGGCTCATCAACAACGCCACGCGAAGCGATCAGATCTGCGTGCTCGCCCGCACCGATCCCGTCGGCGGCGGTCGCGGCCACAGCCTGTTCCTCGTGGACAAGGCCCGGCTGGCGGAGGGTGGTTACGAAATCCTGCCGAAGTTCCGCACGGTCGGCATTCGCGGCGCCGACATCAGCGGCATCGCGTTCCACCACGCGGTCATCGCCGAGGACACCATGGTCGGCCCGGAGGGGACCGGGGTGGAGACGGTGCTTCGAGCATTGCAGCTCACCCGCGTCGCCGCCACCGGCCTGTCGCTGGGCGCGGCCGAGCACGCGCTGCGGCTGTCCGTACGCTTCGCGAGCGAGCGGATCATCCAGGATCGGCCACTCATCGAGCGTCCCATCGTTCGCCATAGGCTGGTCCGCTGCCTCGGCGTGCTGCTCGCGGCCGAAGCGGCCTGCACCCTCGCCGCCCGGAGCGTCCACACCCTGACGGAGGAGCTGAGCATCGTCTCCGCGGTCGTCAAGGCGGCCGTGCCCACATGGATCGACTGGGTGATCAAGGAACTGGCGGAATTGCTGGGCGCGCGTTCGTTCCTCCTCTCGGCCTTCGCTGACGGGATGTTCCAGAAACTGCAGCGCGACCACCAGATCGTCGCCATCTTCGACGGCAGCACGCTCGTCAACCGGGCCGCGCTCATCGGCCAGTTCCCACGGCTGGTGCGGGGGTACGCCGAGGGCCGCGAGGATGCCACCGCGCTGGCCCTGACGGCCGATCTGGGACGCGAAGTGCCGCCGTTGGACGCTACCCGGCTCGTGCTGTCGGCGACACGCGGCTGTAGCGCGGTCCAGGCCCTCCCCCGCATCCTCTCCGAGGAGGAAGGCAATGCGGAAATTCCGTTCGCCACCGACCTGAAGAAGTGCTTGGACGAACTACACGAGGGGCTCTCACGCGTCAGCCCGTCGCCGTTCCCGTCAGTCGTCGCCTTTGAACTGGCCGAGGCGTATGAAGCGGCCTACGCGGCGGCGGCCTGCCTACACCTGTGGCAAGGCGGACGCGGTGGCCGCGTCGGTTGGTGGCTTCCGGTCACGTTGGCCGAGCTGCTGCCACGTATGAGCCATGGGCCGTCCGAGCCGGGCAGCGGCCATGTCTCCATCCCGGCCACGGAGGCGGCGATGGATTGGCTCCTCCACGCGGTCGCGGAGGGCGCGCCGCTTTCCTTGCGCTCGTTGCTCGCCGCCGATGAAGGAGTGCGACCATGACCGGCGCCACACCGCTTGCGGGACGGCCAGAGAACGGCCCGGCCTTCTCTTCGGTTACGGCTCGTCTCGACCATCTCGATGAACTCTTCGGCGACCCCTGGGACGACGCCAACCCGGTCGGCTTCGCCGCCTTGCTGCAGGCCGACGAGCGCGCGGAACCCAGCCCGGATGCGGAGAAGGTGCTCGACACCTACTGCCTGAACGCGGAATTCGTCCCCGCCGACCACGGCGGCCGGTTCCACGACATGGAGACCTTCGCCGACATCATGCGTACGGTGTGGCGTCGCGACCCCTGCCTGGGACTCGGTTACGGCTTCAGCTCCTTCATCGCTGGCGTCAACGTCTGGGCCGCGGGGAGCATCGACCAGCAGGCCGACGTGGCCGAGCTGCTGCTGTCCAATCGGCGGGTGGCTTCCGCCTACCACGAGCTGGCCCATGGCAACGACTTCTCACGGGCCGAGTTCTCCGCCCGCAGAAGCGGCCGGGAATGGGTGTTGAACGGACGGAAGGAGGTCATCACCAACCTCTACCGGGCCGACGCCCTCGTCCTGTTCGCGCGCACCGACGAGGCACTCGGCAGCCGGAGCCACTCGCAGTTCCTGGTGCCCAGGGACGCCCTCACCGATGATCGCATCGACTTCCTGCCTCGCTTCCCGAGTTCGGGCATGCGTGGCGTCAACCTGGGCGGCGCCGTGTTCAGCGACTGCCGCCTTCCAGAGAAGGCGCTGCTCGGGCGTGAAGGGAGCGGCATCGAGACGGCGCTGCGCTCCTTCCAGCTCACCCGGCTGGCGTTGCCCGCGATGGGTCTCGGGATCGTCGACACCGGTTTGCGGACCGCGCTGGCGTGCGGCTTGGACCGACGGCTGTACGGGCGAAGGGTGGCGGAGATCCCACCGGTCCGCTCGACCTTGGCCGGGGTCTTCGCCGATCTGCTGATGGCCGACGCCTTTTGCCGGGTGGTCGCCCGGCAGCTGCGCGTAGCACCGGACCAGACACCGGTGACCGCCTCGGCGGTGAAGTACCTGGTGTCCCGGCTGCTCATCGACGCCATGGACGAACTGCGCGGCGTCATCGGCGCGAGGGCCTACCTCCGCCAAGGCCCTTACGGCATCTTCCAGAAACTGGCACGGGACCTCGCACCCGCTGGATTCGGACATGCGTCCCGGGCGGCGTGTCAGGTGACCATCCTGCCGCACCTGCCGCGCCTGGCACGCCGGTCCTGGTTCAGCGACGGGCCCGCGCCCGAGGCGCTGTTCGGGCCCTCCTCTTCCGTCCCGGCTCGGGTGGACTTCACCTCCCTTCTGCCCGGGGGCACCCGCACCGACAATTTGAGCGGCACCCTTGTCACCCTCGCCGCCGAACTGGCCGGGCCGCCCGGTCGGCTGGCGCGGCGCTTCCGCGAAGAGCTGGCCGGACTGCGCCGGGAGTGCGCCGAGATGCCTCCCGCGGACCTCACCATCGACGCCTCACCCGCTGCCTACGACCTGGCCGCTCGCTATACCGCCGTCCTGGCGGCGGCGGCGTGCCTCGGTACGTGGTGGCACGCGCGAAACGCCGGCGTGGCGTTCCTCGCCGAGGAGGCGTGGCTCTGTGCGGCGCTCGACCGGCTGGCCGCACGGATGCCGGGCGGCAGGGTGCTCACGCACGAGGAGCGAGCCGAGTCGGAGCAAGCGCTGTTCGAGCAGTCGCTTCGACGCCATGAGGAGAGACGGCTCTTCGATCTGACCGCACGTGCGATCCCAGGATGACCGACCGTTGACCGCAGCGACAAGGTGAGTGAACCAGGTGACGACCGCACAGCAGCCGCGCGAGGACGCGGAAACCATCCACGCATGGGTCACCCGGCAGGTGGCCCACTATGTGAAGGTGTCGCCGGAGAACATCGATCCGGATGAATCCTTCACCGCCTATGGTCTCGACTCCCTCTACGCCGTCGCGCTCTGCGGCGACATCGAAGACCACTTCAACGTGTCCGTGCCCGCGACACTGGTCTGGGATCACGACACCGTCACGCGGCTCGCGGACGCGGTGGCCGCCTTCCTCCGCAAGGCTCAGACATGACACGACTGGCGGAAGTCGCAGCATTCCTCCCGGAGAAGGAGGTGCCGATCGAAGTGGTCTGCGGACCGGGAGGTCCTAGCGAGGCGGACGTTCGGCTGCTGCGCCGCTACTACGGGCTGAACTCGGTGCGCTGGGCGCCGGAACTGGACCTGGCCGGTTTGCTGGTCTCCGCCGGAGAACGGCTGACCACGCTCCCCGAGAAGCGGGACCGGATCCGGTACGTGATCGCTGCCCGCACCCTGCAGGTGGTCGCCCCGGACCCCGGCACGGTGCTCCGGCGGGTCCTCCGGGAACTCGACCTGGAGCATGCCCAAGCCTTCGCGCTCACCCAGCATGCTTGCGCCTCGGGACTGCTGGCGGTCGAGTTGGCCGGTCGGCTCCTGGCCTCGGACGGTGACCCGGAGGCGCTGGCACTGGTGCTGACGGGAGAGAAGGCGTTCACAACCAGCGCCCAGTTCATCCCGGGCACGGCGGTGATGGGGGAGGGCGCGGCGGCCGTCCTCGTCGGCGGTGATGCCGGACCGGGTGACGCGGTGCTCTCCTACGCGACCCGTACGCGCGGCGAATTCCGCGAAGGGCTGACCATTTCCCCGGAACAGGCGGCCCGGTTCGGCAAGATCTACACCGAAACGGTGGCGGAAGTGATGCAGGCCGCCGTCGACGCGGCGGGGATCTCCATGGCCGATGTCGACCTGATCCTGCCGCACAATGTCAACCGGATCTCATGGGTGCGCCTGAGCCGTCACCTCGGCTACCCCGTCGACCGCGTCTATCTGGACAACGTGCCCGTCACCGGGCACTGCTTTTGCGCCGACGCCTTCATCAACCACTGCTCGGCCGAGGCCGCGGGACGACTGAAGGCACGCGACATCTACCTGATGGTCGCGGTCGGCCTTGGCGCGACGTTTTCGGCGATGGTCCTCGAAAAGGCCGACCCGAAGGTCTGAGCCTTCCGCAAACGACCAACCACGCAGGGGGACACCTGTGTCCGTTCAGAACTTCACGCACCGGCTCAGGAGCGCCATGCGGGCCGCCCCACAGGCGCCGCTCGTCATGCTCGCCAACTTCGAGGTCGAACGGCGGTGGGGGCACGGAGAGTTCGGCTTGCCTTCCGTCGGTTTCGCGGCCTCCGACGCCATGGTGAGCCACATGGACGAGTTCGCGCTGCTGCTCGCGGGCCCGGGCGACGTCGTCGTGCTCAAGGAGCCGCCCGACCCCGTGTACCTGGACTACCTCGGCAAGGCGGGCCTGGAGCTGCCGCGCGTGCTGATCAGCGGTAGCACGGATCCGGCGCGCTCGGTCACCGAAGAGGCGCTCGACCGGCCTGAATTGATCGGCGAGCTGAGGCGCGTCGCCGAGCGCGGGGGGATCCTGATACCGCACGGCGCCTCCGACCTGGAGGTCCGGCTGGCGGTCGAGGCCGGCCTTCCGCTGGGCACCGCCGCGCCCGACATCTGCAAGAAGGTCAACAGCAAGCTTTACAGCAGGCGGCTCGCCGATCGGCTTGGCATCCGGCAACCTCGCGGCTGGGCCTGCGCCTCGCTGGACGAGTGGGGGGAGGCGCTGCTGGGAGCCGGAAGGCTGCTGGCCGAGGGCCGCGGCATCGCCGTCAAAGACGCCTACGGCGTCTCGGGCAAGGGCATCGTCAGGATCCGCGACGCGCGGCATTTGAGCCGTCTGGACACCATGACCCGGCGACGGTGGCAACGGCACGGCGCGACGGTGCTCAACCTTCTCATCGAGGAGTGGGTCCCGAAGTCCGCGGACCTCAACTACCAGTTCACCGTGGGCCGCGACGGGTCCGTGCACTTCGACTTCGTGAAGGAGGCCGTCACCGAGAACGGCGTGCACAAGGGCCATCTCATGCCGGCATCGTTGACAGGCCCCCAGATGGAGGAGCTTCGCCGGACGGCCCAGATGGTGGGGCGGGCCCTGGCGGCGGACGGCTACGTGGGCGTGGTCGGCGTCGACGCGATGGTCGACCCGGCCGGCGGGCTCTACCCCATCGTGGAGATCAACGCACGGCTCAACATGTCCAGCTATCAGGAGCGGCTTCGCTCGGAGGCCGTCGGCCCGGAGCGCGTCGCCCTGGCCCGCCACTACCTCGTGCGCTGCACGGCGCCGGTCTCGTTCGCCGAGCTGGCCGCGGTGCTGGACGACCTGCTCGTCACGGAGCCGGGCGGCGAGGGCCTCATCGTCAACAACTTCGCCACCGTCAACGCCCCCCTGGCCGTGAGCGAGCCCGGCGCCGAGGCCGAGGGACGGTTGTACGGGCTGGTGGTGGGCGCCGACCGCGCCCGTGTCGCCGCGCTGGACGACCAGATCACGGCCAGGCTGAACGAACGCTTCGGAGCATGATCTCGATGACCACGGAATTCACGGTTCAGGGCATTCCCATCAGCGACCTCGCCGGTACCTTCGGCACGCCGCTCTTCATCTACGACGCCGACGTGCTCCGATCCCAATACCGCACCGTGCGGGAACGGCTGGATCCCGCGGTGGACGTGTACTTCTCACTCAAGGCCAACCCGAACGTCGCCGTCTGTGCGCAACTTCACGAGGTCGGCGCCTCAGCCGAAGTGTCGTCCATGGCCGAGCTGCTGACCGCGGCCCGGGCCGGTGTCCCGGCCGAGCGGACGATGTTCCTCGGCCCGGGCAAGAGCGCCGACGAGCTCGCCGCCTGTGTCAAGGAGGGCGTGGGCCTCGTGGTGTGCGAGTCGTTCGGTGAGCTGGACCTGCTCGACGACCTGGCCGCCGATCACGGCCGCACTCCGGACGTCCTGCTGCGTGTGAACCCCTCCTTCAGCGTGAAGGGTTCCGGGCTGACCATGGGGGGCAAGCCGCGGCAGTTCGGTATCGACGAGGACCAGTTCGACGCCCTCGGCGATGTCGCGGCACGGTGGCCGCGCCTGCGCGTACGCGGCGTCCACGCGTACCTGGGAACCCGGCTGCTGCACGCGTCCGCGATCGTGGAGAACACCCGCCGCATCCTTGAGCTCGCGGAGCGGCTCGCGGCCTCGGCGGGCTTCCCGCTGGACATCGTCGATGTCGGCGGCGGGTTGGGCGTGGCGTACTTCGAGGGCGAGCGGGACCTCGACATCGGCACCGTGGTGGACGGGATCAACCCGCTCGTGCGCGACGCCGTGCGGCGCCGGCCGGGACTGCGTGTGATCATGGAGCTCGGCCGCTATCTGACCGCCCCGGCGGGCATTTACGTCACGCGGGTGCGTTATGTGAAGACCTCCCGCGGCGAACGGTTCGCCGTGGCCGATGGCGGCACCAACCACCATATGGCGGCCGTCGGCACCGGGTCGTTCGTCAAACGGAACTTCCCCGTTCAGGTGCTCACCGACGTCGATCGGCCGGGCGCCGAGCTGTGGAACGTCACCGGTCCGCTCTGCACGCCGAACGACACTCTGGTCAAGCGGGCCGAGCTGCCGCCGCTCCGGCCAGGGGATCTGATCGGCGTTCACCGTTCGGGCGCCTATGGTCCCTCCGCGTCGCCCGTCCTGTTCCTCGGTCACGGCCATCCCGCCGAGGTGCTGGTCGTGGACGGCACGCCCCACCTTGTACGGGAGCGCGATCTCCCTGAGGAACTTCTCGCCAAGCAGCGACTGCCGCTGCACACCACCACCGTCCCATCGGGAGTTGATCGAACATGAGCACCGGTACCACCGCAGAGGACCACGACCTCCAGGCCATCGTCCGCAGCGTCATCGAGGCACTCGCCGAGGTCCTGAACCGCGAGCTGCCGGACGCCGACTCCGGCACACGCCTCTTCGAGGACCTCAGCCTGGACTCCACCGCCGTGCTGGAACTGCTCATGGCGGTGGAGAGCCGGCTCGGCGTCGAGTTCGACCCCGACACCTTCGAGCAGGACCACTTCGCCACCGTCGGATCGCTCAGCGCGTACATCAAAAAAGCGATCTCATGAAGGGAAGAGAGGGGATAAGGACCTACCGGCCGGTGCGGGTGGACCCCCGGACGAGGTCGGGGGATCCGTTCCTGGCCGCTCAGTCCCGGACGGTCCTGGGAGAGCCCGCCGGGGCGGGAACGGCCGATCCGATGATCGAGCGGTATCTGCGGGACATGCTGTCGTCCTACGGCGCGGAGAGTTCCGGGAGGATCGAGGGGAACCACAACGGCTACTCCTTGCTGCTGGAACGAATCCTGGCCGAGTTGCGTCCGCTGCCATCGCTCGACCTCGTCGTGTTCGCTCACGCACGAGTGGACTGTGACCCGAGGCGCTCGCTGTCGGGGACGGTGAGCCTGGAATGCGCGGGGGACCCGCTGTGCTTCGCCGTGAGCGACCAGGGTGAGACCGCGGCCGTCACGGCCCTCGATCTGGTCCGGCGCCACCTCCGGCACGGATGGGCAGAGAACGCGCTCGTGGTCCTGCTCGATCAGACGACGCATGCCGGTATCGATGCCGCTCCCGGACCCGCGGAGGACTTGGCGGTCGGCATGGTCTTCCGGTCGGCCGACCGGGGCGCTTCGCACGGCTGGGCGTTGCGCGCAACCCGCACCGGGGTGTCCGTGCCCCATGACGGGCCGAAAGGTCTCGTAACCGCTCTGGCGTCACTCGAAGGGTCCCTGCCACCGTTGCGCGATCGTGCCCGGATCGCTGTGGTGGGCCCCGCGGACGCGCTGCAGGAGGAGGTCCTGTCCCGGCTGCCTGGAACGGCCTACGGGGCCGTCGGTCTCTGGCCGGTCGCCGGGCCGGCGCAACCTATGCGGCTGTGGCTTACAGCGGTCGACGTTCTGACGGAGGGAGCCACCGATGGCTGTCAACGGCTTTACATCGCCCGCCAAGAGAACACGGGAGGCAGCTGGGACCTGTGCGTTTTTGACGCCGTACCCGCCACAAAGGAAGCAGCGGCATGACCGGGCCCTTGACAAGAGGTCCGCGGCTGTGCCGGCTGGCGGCGGAGAAGGGGCTGGCCCCTGCGCTCGACGATCTTGTCGCCGGTCGGATGCAGAGCGAGGACGGTGACATCCCCTACGGGCCGGGCGGGCATGCCGTCGTCCCCTTAGGCGTGCTCACCGACCGGCAGCGCTCCGCCTGTCTGGACATCGTGGCCGTGGAACGGCCGGACGAGGGAAAGTACCAGGTCGCCATGCTTCGCCGGTCCTCCGGCGAACGCCTCGGGGAGGAACCGCCCTGGTGGCGGAGCGCGGTGGCCTGGCTACGCCTTGGCCTGTCCCACCGGCTGCGCGCGCAGGCCGTTGAGCGGCTGCGGGAGCGTCACTCAGGTGAGCAGCGGCTCGTCGCTCGGCAGATGGTGCAGGACACGCTCGCCGACGCGCTCGCGGAACAGCTGGAAGCGGAGGCGCTGTTGCTCGGAGAGCCGACGCTGGACGACGGGCGGCCCGCGGTCCAGGCGTCCCTGGGGATCAGCACCGCCGACCGGCTGTTGCTGCACCTGATGGGAGCCAGCGGTTTCGAGGCGAACGGGGTCGGTGCGGTCACCTGGATCTCCGAACTGATCGCCGACGCCTATCTGCCGGATCCGGTGGAGGACGAGGGGAGCGACGGTGCTTGAGCTCGACGAACGGCTCCAGCGGCTGCAGGCCCAGATGCGTGAGTGGTCCGGTGAAGTGCACCGGCTGGCACTGGAGGTGGACGCCTCCCCGGAGAACATCGAGAAGCTGATCGAGTTGCCGGCGCTGCGCTACCTGGCCACCCTGCTCATCCCCGCCGACCGCCAGCCCTCACCTTTGAGGCTCGGTCCCCACGTGTACGACGGCACCCGCTGTATCGAGCGTGTCGTGGCGATCGAGGAGCTGGCCTCGGCGGACGCCGCCGCCGTGCTCGCCGCACCGGGGCCGTCCCTGTCCGGCGTGATCGTCGCGCAACTCGCCGACGAGGAGCAGAAGGAGTGGTACTACCAGCGGCTGCTGAGCGCCCCGCGGTGGACCTTCTTCGCACTCACCGAACCCGCGCAGGGATCCAACGCGGGACAGCTGACGACCCGTCTGCACCGGGACGGCGATGCCTGGAGGTTGACCGGCGCGAAACGTTACGTCGGCGGTGCGGCCCGGGCCGACCTCGGAGTGGTCGTGGCACGCCGCTCGGGCGGGCCGCTGGGCGTCACCGCCGTCCTGGTCGAAACGTCCGAGCCCGGGTTCGCCGCCGTACCGCTGCCGACCGTCGGGCTGCGGGCGGCCGGGCTGTCGGCGATCACGCTACGGGAGGTGCCGGTCAGCGAGGACCGGTTCCTGGGTAGGCATCTGCCCGCTACCGCCCGCGGCATGAACGCGGTGACCCGTACCTTCCACCAGTTCCGCCCAGGCGTGGCGGCGATGGCGTTAGGTGTGGCCAGAGCCGCGCACAAGTACGTCACCGACCACCGTCGCACGCTCCGGGTCGCCGAGCGGCACCGGCTGGATGAGCTGGCGGCCCGCATCCACACCGTAAGACGCCTGGTGCGGCTCGCGGCGGCGCGTGTCGACGCCGATCCGACGGACGGTGCCCTCGGCTCGGTGGCGAAGGTGCGCGCCGTGGCGCTCGCCGAGCAGGCGACCGCTCTCGCTCCACGCTTCTTCGGCTCCGGGGCACGCCTCGACCACCCGCTGCTGGACAAACTGGCGCGGGACGCGCTGGGGCTGGAGTTCATGGAGGGCACGTCCCACATGCAGAAGCTCTCCTATGTGCAGAGCCATTTGAAGGGGCGGCTGACCGGTGTCTGAAGGGGCCGCGGCACGACGCGCATCACATGAGGATGCGGAGTGCCCCGCGGTAGCGGCAAACCCTTCACCAGTGCCCCGGCCATCACGTCCCGGGTCGGGAGTCCGGGCGGAGATACGCCGCCTCGCGCTCCCGCTGGCCGCGGGCGGACTGATCAGCGTCCTGGCCCAGACCCTGATCGTGATGGCGCTCGGCAGAGCGGGCGACACCGAGCTGTACCTCCGCTCCCTGTACATGCCCGTCGCGTTCGGCTTCGCCGCCGTTTGCGAGGGCATCGGCATCGCCACTCAGGTGGCCGCCGCCAGGGCCCATGGACGCGGCGACCGTGACCAGGAGGCCCACCTCGGCGCCGGCTTCCTGCTGCTCGGCGCCGTATGGATGACCATCGCGGTATGTGCCTTGCTGGTCTGCGCTCCGCTCGTCGCGGATGTCATGGACGTGAGCGCCGACCAGTCTGGGCGCTTCGAGTCCTTCCTGCGTTGGACGGCGCTGGCCAACATCGTGCGGATCGTGCCCGTCGTCGGGGCCGGGATACTGCGCGGTCGTGGCCGGGCGGGCATGGCCACCGTGGTCACCGGAGCGGCCGCCACCACCGAGGTGGCGGTCGTCGCCGGGCTGGCCGGCGCGGCCGGACTGGGCGTGTTCAGCGTCCCCTGGGCGATCCTCGCGGAGGCGGCGGTGGGCGCCTGTCTTCTGCTCGCCATGGGCCGCCGGAGCTTGCCACCGAGCCTGCGCGCCCATCCCGACGTCCGTTCGGCCGCGAGCCTGCTTGCCCGGGTCGGGCTGCCGGTCGCCGCCTCGTTCGGTCTGCTCAGCAGCTTCAGCCTGGCCGCGCTGTGGGTGCTCGCGCCGCTCGGCGCACACCTCCAGGCCGCCTACTCGACCGCTTACACAGTACAAATGCTGGTCATCGTGCCGACGATCGCTCTCGGTTCTGCCACCGCGATCGTGATGAATCACAGGATCGGAAGTGGAAGGCATCAGGAGCTGCGCGCCGCCTTCCGGGCCGGCGCGCAGCTGACCCTTCTCTGGTACACCGTCGTCGCCCTCATCATCTGGGCGGCGGCCGGGCCGCTTGCCCGGATCGTCTCAGGAGCCTCGACGGTGGCCCCATTGGTCGAGCGGTACCTCGAACTGATCGGTCCCACACTGCCCTTGTTGTGCCTGGTCTTGATGGCGCTCACCGTGCTGGAGCAATTGGGAGAGGGCTCGCTGGCGCTGACCCTCAATATCGTCTACTTCGCCACGGTCATCTGCCTCGGAGCCGCCCTCGTCGAGCCGGGCGGCGCCCACGACACCTTCTTCTGGATCATCGTGGGGGCGAATGTGGTGGGCGCCCCGGTCGTCGTTCCGCTGACCGTCTGGCGGGTGCGCCTGATCGGCGCCAAGGAGTTGGGAACGTGCGAGCGTTGACGCGCACGTCGGCGGGGCCGGTCGTTCGGTACATCCGCTTGGCGGAGGAAAGACGGTGCGGGCCCATGCTGCGTGGGCTTCTGGACGACGACGAAAGAGATCGGATGCGCCGGCTGCCCACGGCGGCGCTGCGGGAGAACTACGCGCTCGTCCACGGCAGGGTGCGCATGGTGCTCGCCGAATTCTGCGACGTGGACCCTGTTCAACTCCGCTACTCATTGGGCCCACGGGGGAAGCCGGAAACGGTCGCCCCCGCCGCTGCCGTCGGCGTTCATTGGAACCTGAGCACCTCCGGCGATTGGGCGCTGCTCGGCATCTCCCCGGGACGGCCGGTAGGCGTCGATCTGGAACTCGTGCGAGTGCGGGCGGCCGCGGTGCCGTCGCTCGCGCGCTACTTTCCTCGCAGCGACCGGGAGGAAATAGCTGCTGTGTCACCGGCCGAGCGTCCCCGCGCTTATCACAGGACCTGGGTGCGCAAGGAGGCGTGGGCCAAGGCCCGGGGCCTCGGCGTGATCCACGCCCTGCGCCATCCGGTGGCGGAAATGCGCGCCGATGAACCCGGCCGGGTCTGTGACATCGACGCGCCCGACGGCTACGTCGCGGCGGTGTGCCTTGGATCAGACGGTCGGGAGGCTCCCTCGGCCGCGTCGCCGTTCGACCTGTCGGCTGCCATCGCCAGTCCCAGCCGGTAGCCGAGCTGGAATCGGCTTTGAGCGTCGTAGGTGGCCTTCAGCTTCGCCACGTGCGTGGCGTAGGAGCGCGGGCTGAGACCGATCCGCTTGGCGATGGCACTGTCCGATTCGCCTTCGATGAGGCAGCGGACGATCGTCTCTTTCAACCAGTCGCTGACCAGGGCGGCGGCCTTCGGATTGTGGGTGCCGTCGAACACCTTCGCACGATTCCAGTTGTGCTCGAAGACCTCCGCGACGAAGCGGACGAGCGGGCGGCTTCGGATCAGCATGGCGGTGTTGTGCCGGGCGTCCGCCGGCAGGAACGCCGTGCTGCGATCCACCACGATGAGCCGCTCACAGAAGTGGTCCAAGGTGCGCACCTGAGCACCGTGTGCCTTCAGGTCCGCGAAATAGGACCGCAGCTGCGGATCATGACGAGCCGCGTGCTGGTAGAGCATGCGTACATCGACCTTCCTCTCCAGCAGAGCGATGGTGTGCTCGTGCACCTCCTCAAGGACGCCCGCGGGGCGAGGGCCCACGGGTTGGGCGGTGAGCACCTCGTCCGTGCTCTGCTCGACCGCCTCACGGACGGCCGCGCGGATGAGGTCTTCGTCGGTCAGGTACACCAGCTCGTCGCCGTCATGGCCGCCGCCCTCGGCAAGCTCGCGAAACTCCCGCCCGAACGGCGGTAGGAGTTCGGACAGCCGGGCCGCCTGCTCCAGCAGGTGCCCCGCGGTGGCCCGCCACTCGCCGCCGAGCCGCGCCTCGACCAGCCGGGGATCGACCGGCAGGTAGGTGCCGAGGCGTCCGTCGTGCTCTTTCAGCAGGCCCAGTTCGCACAGCTGGGCGAAGGCCGTCCGCAAGGCGGCGGTAGCGTGCCCGCCGGAGAGATCCGCCAGATCCGCCTCTCGGAGCATGCCGTTCTTCAGCGCGTGGGAATAGAGGCGCAGCGCTGTCTCGTCGAGCGGCGGCAGGGCGGTCGTCCGTGGTCGCCGAAGGGACCGAGCCGCCTTCACTTGGTGCGCTCCCGTGATCGGCCGTTCGCGCTCCGCCAGGAGCTCGGTCAGGACGGTTCCCAGCTCCGCGGTGCGGCCTCGTCTCGTCACGAGATCCCCCCTCGATATCGATGTGATTCGGCTTGGGAACAGTCAAGTGAGCCGCCGGCGCGGGCGCCAGGAATTCGATCGGCAAAACGGCGGAAAAATCGGAAAATCAAGTTCCGGTCATGGCGGTTCCGGAAGGCCCTCGCGTAATTTGGGGAGCATCTTGGCCGAGGACCCGTACCGGTCCGGAGCTCAATAACGAACTGTTGGGTGATGTCCGTGACTGAGTTGGCCGTGAACGGTGGATCACAAGTATGGTCCGGAGGCTGGCCGGCCTGGCCGTCGCAGACTCCGGCGACGACTGAGAACGTGCTGAGATGCCTGGCGTCACACCGGTGGGCGATCTCCGGCCCCAGGCTGGAGGATCCGGGGTTCGAGGAGCGGTTCGCGCAGAAGTTCGCTGATTTTCTTGGACTGGAGTATTGCGTTCCCACCGCGAACGGCAGCTCCGGCCTCGTCATCGCGCTGGAGGCGTTGGACATAGGGATCGGCGACGAGGTGATCGTGCCCGGTCTCACCTGGGTAGCCTCGGCTTCCACCGTCATGGCCGTGAACGCGCTTCCCGTCGTCGTCGACGTCGACGGCCGAACGATGTGCATCGATCCCGAGGCGGTGAGGGCGGCGATAGGCCCGCGAACCCGCGCGGTCAACGTTGTGCACCTCTACAACAACGTCTGCGACCTGACCGCCCTGCGCGAATTGTGCAGGCGCCATGGCCTGGCCTTGATCGAGGACTGCGCGCAGGCGCACGGCGCGGCCTGGGAGGGCAGGAAGGTGGGAGGCTGGGGCGACATCGGCGCGTTCAGCATGCAGCAGACGAAGCTGCTCACCGCAGGAGAGGGCGGCGCCGCCACGACCCGGGACGAAGCGCTGTACCGGCGTATGTACCAGCTCAGATCGGACGGCCGTTCCCGAGTTCAGGTGCCGCGGCCGGGGGAGATGGAGCTGAGCATGCTGGGGGAGGTCATGGGGTCGAACTACTGCATGTCGGAGTTGTCGGCCGCCGTACTGCTCGCCCAGCTTCAGGAGTTGCCCCGGCAGAACACGCATCGGGCGGCCAATGCGCAGCGGCTCGACGCTCTGCTGGAGCAGCTTCCGGGAGTCGCACCGGTTCAGGCATTGCCTCAGGTGACCGAACGGACCCATTACTACTACACGTTCCGAATCGATCCCGCCGCGTTCGCGGACCACACCGCGCCGACCATCGCGGCCGCACTTCGGGCCGAGACAGGGGCGCAGTTCCATCCCGTGTATCCGCCACTGTCACGGCATCCGCTCCTTCGGCCAGGGAGTAAGCGGCGTTACCAGGGGATCCAGAACCTACGGAGCATGGAGAAGGCTCACCTCCCGGAGGCGGAACGTGCGCACAGAGAGTGCGTGACCCTCCATCACTCCGCTCTGTTGGCGGAGCCGGAGAGGATGCAGGTGATCGCGGATGCGATCGAGAAGGTACAGCGGCACGCCGACCGGCTTGTCGCAATCCCGGATTCCGGCAGGAGCCCGCTGTGACGCGTCCAGAGCCCACGCCCGGTACTGCCGTCGGCGCGGCGCCGGACGTGATCGGGTTGGACCACACGGGGATAGTCGTGCCCGACCTGGAGCAGGCCCTCGCGTTCTATGCACGTGCCTTCGGTGCCGTGCTCGTGAGCCGCGAGCACGACACGGAGGTTGACGCGGAAGCGATCGGACTGCCGGGCGAACGCGTCCGCCTTCGCGGGGCCATTCTGAGGGTGGGCGGTGGTCAGCTAGAACTGCATGAATACCTTACGCCTCGGGGCACCGGCGTACGACGGGTATGCGACACCGGAATCGGGCATGTGGCCTTCGCCGTCACCGACATCGACAGGGCCTGCGAGCGACTGGGATCCGCGGGCATCCGATTCAACAGTCGGCCGGTCACCATTTACTCCGGCCCTCGAAAGGGCCGACGCTGGGTCTACGGTCGTGACCCCTGGGGCGTGGTCATCGAGCTATGCCAGCATCCGTTCGACGACGGGGTGATGGATCGGCACTTGATGGATCGGCACTGAAGCGGTCCAGCCGGCCGATCGGCTCGCTGGGCCGCCAGCTCAGCGCCGGCACCTCCGAGTCCAGCAGCCAGCCGTCCTCACGCGAGGAAGCGGGGTGGTACATGTGCACAAGCAGATCTTCGAAACTGTCGAACGCGTTGGCCATGTCGAACCGGTAGGCGAAATCGTTGTCCTCGCCGCCCCAACCCTCGAAACGCTCGTCCATCCCTCCGATGCGGAGGAACGCCTCGGCTCGCACCCACAGGCAGCACCCCACCGGGCGCCGGACCGCGAAGCCTCGCAGACTCTCACGGCCGATATCGGCGCACCGGCGCGTCAAGCGCTCACGGATCGCCCAGGAGGTGGCCGTGGCGTCCACGCACAGCATGTCCCGGTATGGAAGGTGCCCGCCTGTGCCGGGCCGCCGCAGACGGGCGGCGTTACGCGCCACGAAATCGCGGTCGACCAGAACATCGGCGTCCAGAATGCAGATCGCCTCGGCCCGTCCGAGTGCGTTGACCACACCGGCGTTGACCGCCCATGACTTGTTGAACTTCCCGGGCTTCTCCGCGAACAGGTAGGAGTCGGCGAAGGGCTCGATGATCTCCTGCCAGCGAGGTGTGTCGTCGGATTCCACGACGAGCACCCGGTAGTGCTCGCGGGGCGTCGACTGGTCCCGCAGCGCGAGGAGGCACGACAGGAGGTTGCGCAGTCGCTCGCCACCCGTCCCACGGTCCCGGAACGGCACGACGATCAGGATCTCGGCGGCGCCCGGATCGGCCGACGGTCTTCCCGGGGACCATGACCTCACCTCGTCGGCCGTCACCAGGACACCGTCGGGGCGGTAACGCCGGCCGAGATGAAAGCCCAACCGGGAATGGCACTCCGCCTGCCAGGCCAGGTCGAAGACACCGGCGATATCGTCGGTCTTCGCCTCGCGCAGCGCCGCCCGGAGGGCCGCGTGCCGCTCCGGGGAGGCCGGGTCGTCGATCAACGCGCCCGCCAGGTCGCGCACCCGGAGATCGTCGGCTCCGCGAATCGCGGCGATCACGCGATCGTGCCAGGGGCGCGCGGCGTTCCAGAACGTCACGCTCGCCTCGCGTGCGTACGGATCCGCGGAAACGACCAGGCAGTCCGCGACCGCCGCCGCGAGAACCGCGCGATCGGTGGGCATGAGAAACGACATCGACAGCTCCTCTCGGGCTCTGTGCGGTCGGGACAGGTCACCGGGAGGGCGCCGGGTCCGGGCGGTCGCCGTTGGCGGACAGCAGGGCGGACCGTATCTCCTCATGCGTCAGGTCGTCGGCGATAAGCGTCTCTCCCAGCCGGATCGGCAGGACGAAACGGAGGCTGCCGCCTCGTATCTTCCGGATCTGGCCCAGGGCGCCGACGATCTCGTCGGCGCTCACCTGCACCGGCAGGTCGCCCAGCGAGGTGGGCAGGCCGATCCGCCGCAGCAGAGCGAGGAGCGGCGCCAGGTCGGCGGGGTCGGCAAGCCCCCGGTTCTCGGCGATCCGCACGGCCACCGCCATGCCGAAAGCCACGGCCTCACCGTGCAGAACGGGGCCGTAACCGGTGACGGTCTCAACGGCGTGGCCCACCGTGTGGCCGAAGTTGAGCGGCCGACGCAGGTCCTCCTCGTAGGGATCGCGAGCGATGAGCCGGCACTTGATCTCGCTCGCGCCGGCCACAAGGCGTTCCAAGGCCACGGTCTCCCCTCTGAGGATCTCCGCCGCGGTGACGTCGATCAGCTCGAACAGGTCGGGGGAGGCGATGACGCCCTTCTTGATGGCCTCCGCCAGTCCCGAGCGCATCTGCCGGTCGTCCAGGGTGCTCAGATAGCTGACGTTGGAGACGACGGACTTGGGCTGGTAGAAGGCACCGATCAGATTCTTGGCCGAGTCATGGTCGACGGCCACCTTGCCCCCGAGCGCGGCGTCGACCTGGGCCAACAGGGTGGTGGGTACGTTCACGTAAGGAATGCCTCGCATGTACGCGCTGGCCACCCAACCCACAAGGTCGATCACCATGCCACCCCCGACGGCCATCAGGACATCGCGGCGTGCCATGGCCGTGCCGGCGAGCCAGTCGAGCAGCTCGAAGGCCGTACGGAGGCTCTTGCTGGTCTCACCCGGGGGAACCGAGGTCATAGAGACGTCCACACCGTTGTCGGCGAGCATGCGGGACAGCCGACGGGCGTGCAGGGCCGCCACCGTGTCATCGGTGATCAGCGCCACCCGCCGCCCGTCTATCTCGCCCAGCAAGGTCTTCACCGAGTCCGCTTCCGACGGCAGGACATGCACGCTATATCGGTCCGAACGCGCGGCCGTGGCGGTGATCGGCTCGTCCGGGTTGTGGTGCAGCGGAAGCTCATCGGTGAATCGAGCATGACCGACAGGAGAAATCATCGCGACCCATGGCCTTCCGGGCTCGACCGCCGAACCTTGGCGGGAACGAACGTCGTGATCGGATTATCGAAGGAAGGGTGAATCCAGCCGAGTCCCGGGCTCGGCCTTTGCGGCCGGCGAGCCGGAAGGCTTTGCACACGGCTTGCGTGCCCACGCTGCCTTCATTCGTCGCCGTCGCTTCAAGTCTGCCAGCCACGAGGATCCCGCATAAGCTCGATCCGGCGCGCGACCAGGCATGGTTGAGCGGATATGCCCATTCATATCGTGTTGCCGCGTCCCGTGGCGCGGGCCGGGATCGACGACGGTGGAGCGGACCGGCGTAGTGGATGAATGGTCCAGCGATCACCGCTGAGCCGATGGTTCAAGCGCAAGTCGGGGCGCGGCGCCACGCTGGGACGGGTGAGCGGCTGTACCGGGACACCTCCGGCCATGCCCCGGTCGGTCACGGTTGTTCGGCTACGCAGGTCGGGCGCCCGATCGAGACTTAACTCTTGCATATCGCAGGCGGATACTTGATCCGTGCCGCACTGTGGACGGCATTCGGATGGCTGGCCACGGTCGATCGTGCACATTATTCCGCGGCAGTACTCCACTGTGCTCAAAAGGTGGACACAGCGGCCCGATGACGATCACAGACGAATCGTTATGCCCAGCCGTCTTTCAGCCAGGAGGTTGTGAGCGTGAACAGCGAGATTCCCGTATTCGATCTGGCCGAGTGGCGTGCCGCCGACTCGGGCGAGCGCAGGCGAATGGCCAGGTCGCTGGACGCGGGTCTCAAGACCATGGCGGTGTTCCAGCTCCGGGGCCATGGGGTGCCGAGTACCTTGGCGGACGAGCTTCGTGCCGGCGGCCGCTCATTCTTCCGGCTACCGGTCGAGGAAAAGAACAAGTATCAGGTGGGACGGCCCTACGACAACGGCTGGCGCGGGCTGGGAGCGCATCATGCCACCGCACTGGAGGGGGCCGCCGGCGCGCCCGACCTCCATGAGGTCTTCCATATAGGGCCCGAACTCAAGACGGGGCGGCAAGAATTCGACGCGCTGTACTATCCGGCCAATAAATGGCCGCCCAACCTCCCGGAGTTCAAGTCGGCGGCGGACCGCTATATCGAATGCATGCTCGCCCTGACACGTGACCTTCTCACCGTGCTGGCACAAGCGCTCGGCGTCGCCGATGATTTTTTTGTCGCTCAATCGCAACGTGCCACCTGGACTCAGAACGTCCAATGGTACCCATCGCTGCGAACGGTGGGGAAAATCGAGGAGGGTCAACTGCGTGTCGGGCCTCATTCGGATTTCGGCACGATCGCCATACTGGACCGGCAACCCGGCGTCGGCGGTCTGCAGGTCTGGCATCCGACGCAGGGCTGGCTCACCCCACCCTATGACCCCGAGTCGCTCACGATCATCATCGGTGACCTCATGGAGGTATGGACGGACGGGCGCTGGTCGGCGCTGCGCCACCGCGTCCAAGCACCGAGTGCGCAGGTACCCGAGGAGGACTTGACATCGCTCATCTTCTTTTATGAGACCGACCCGGACACCGTCGTGACCCCGTTGCCCCCTCCCATAGGCGGCGGACGTTCCATGGAACCGATTGTCGCGGGCGAATCCATCCTCAAGAAGGTCGGCATCACCCTTGGCATGGAGGCCCCCGTGAAGTGACCACGGCCAAGCCCCCTGACGCGACATCCCACGAAAGGCCGCCTAGTATTCAGCAGGTCCGTCATCGGCGCGCGGCCGGTTCACCATGTGGGGTGCGTTCGTGCAGCGGTTCGTCGTGCTGTGGGGGGGCGGCTGCAACGGCGGCGCGGCCATGATGACCGCCCTTTTTCCGGAAGGGGCGCGGGCCAGTCACATGGCCGCAGTCGGCACTTTTCAAGTTGCTCACACCGCCCGGCACGAGGACAGCCGGCTGATCGCCCCCCACGCCCTCATCCGCCAGGCTCGAGGACTGGGCTTCCGCTACGCGGCGAGGCGAAGGCCTTCGCGGTCGCAGCGCCAGGGTCGCTACACCCCTGAGTCGATGCGGCACAAGATGCCGCCCGTCATCGCCGCCCAGGTCATCCAAGCGTTCACCGCCTGCGGAGTCTGGTGGTCCCTGATGCCTGCCAGACTGCCCGGAATGCGACCAGAAGGCGCCGTCGGCGAGGCTCTCTCCGGGTCGGCCCCTATAGTGCGGTGTCCACGAACGTTCGTCGGGTCTGGTGACACGCCGGGTGATGTCCCCGCCGCTGGTGCCGCTGGGCCTCACTCTCATGCAACGTGAGGGCTGTTGAGAGTGAGGACGCTGATGGCAGAGCCGGCCAAAGCGCGGCGGCCTGACCGATCAGGAAGGCCGCAAGCTGCAACAGATCGTGCGGCGGGGCGAGCACGAGTCGATCCGGGTGCGCCGGGAGATGATCACCATGGCGTCGGCGTCGGGACGACGGTTCCGGCGATCGCGCGGCTGGTCGCCGCGCATGAGGACACCGTCCGCGATGTCCTTCACGATTTCAACGCCTGGGGGGCTGGCCTGGCTGGACCCTAAGCAGGCGGGTGGCCGTCCCCGCCTGTCGCCAGCGACGACGAGGAGTTCATCGTCGCGGCGGCCACCACGCGCCCGGTCAGGCTCGGGCGTCCGTTCACGCACTGGAGCCTGCGCAAGCTGGCCGACTACCTGGAACGCAACACCGTCCGCCGGGTCAAAATCGGCCGAGAACGTCTGCGGCAGCTCCTGCGCAAGCGCGGTATTTCCTTCCAGCGCACCCGCACTTGGAAGGAGTCCAATGACCCCGGCAAGGACACCGAGCTGGACCGGATCGAGGAGGTCACCGCACCCACGGCGTCCGCTACTTTCACGGCTGCTAGTTTCATGGGCAGTGGCGGCTTTCATGGGCGGTGGCGGCGTGTGATGGGCGGAGGGGGAAATGGTCACACAGCTCTTGGGCTTCATCGGTGTCTCTGTCGCGGTGATCTGCACTCCGGGCCCCGACACCGCCCTCACCGTCCGCAACGCGCTGGCCGACGGCAGGCGCGGCGGTATCTGGACGGCCGCCGGGATCTCGCTGGGGCAGTGCGTCTGGACGATCGCCGCGAGCGTCGGCATCGCCGGCCTTGTCTATGCCTCCGAACCGGCGTTCCTTGCTCTCAAATACCTGGGCGCCGCATACCTGATCTTTCTGGGCGTCCAGTCGCTGCGGTCCGCCTGGCGCGGAGGCGAGGACGTGCCCGACACGTCGAAGAGCGCCGCCGGGACGCCGCTCCGGGCGCTGTCACAGGGCCTGATCAATGACCTGGCCAACCCCAAGATGGCGGCCTTCTTCATGAGCCTCCTGCCGCAGTTCGCCCCGAGCGGTGGCGGTGCCCTGCCCGTCATGCTGGCCCTGGGGCTGGTGTTCTGCCTGCTCACCTTCGCCTGGCTCGTCCTCTACAGCGTAGTGATCGACAAGGCGCGCGCACTGATCATCCGTGCCTGGTTCCGCAGAGGCATGGACATGGTGGCGGGGGGAGTCCTGGTCGCCTTCGGCGCCCGCCTGGCCCTGGCCGACCGCTGACACGCCCCGCGAAGGACGTCCGGCATCCCTGCCACGGCGGGCATGCGGAAGGGCGTCGAGGACGACGCGCCCGCACAGCCGTCGCCGTGGCAGGGAATCGCTGGACGGCGTCGCCGCCCGGCGCCCGTGGGTCATCCTTCTTGGGAGAAGGCGGCGGTGACCACGGCCTGGGCCAGGCCGGAGTACGGGGGGTGAAAGGCGGCGAGGGCGTCGTTCTCGCCTCGGATGACCACGCCGCGGGCGTTGGAGAATTCGCGGAAACCCTCCACGCCGCGGTGGCGACCGTAGCCGCTCGTGCCGCTGCCACCGAAGCCGAGCGAGGGCAGGGCGCCTTGGAGCGCGCAGGTGTTGACGCAGGCGCCACCGGAGATCGTGCGATCCAGGACGTCCCGGGCGACCGTGGCGTCGGAGGTGAAGACGTAGAGGCCGAGCGGACGGTCACCGGCGTTGACGTAGTCGATGGCCTCGTCGAGGGACGTGTACGTCTTGACCGGAAGGATGGCACCGGAGATCTCTTCCCGCATCAGGCCCAGGTCGTCGTCCGGGTCGAGGACGAGGGTGAGGGGTATCCGGCGGGTGGCACGGTCGACCTCGGCGCCGGGTTCCAGGGTGATCACCTCACAGCCGCTGTCCTTCGCCTCGTCCAGCAGGGCCAGCAGGCGGTCGAGGTGGCGGTCGGTGATGATGCCCGTGCAGTCCGGGGACCGGGAGTAGTCGTCGGCCACGTAGGACCTGGCGAGGTCGACGAACTCGGCGGCCTGCGCGGCGGGGACCAGGCAGTAGTCCGGTGCGATGCACACCTGGCCGCTTTTGACCATCTTGCCGCCGACGATCTGGGCGACGGTCTCGGCGTCCACGACCTCGACGATGGCCGGGTTCTTGCCGCCGAGTTCGAGGGTGAGCGGGGTGAGGTTGCGGGCGGCGGCGAGGGCGACCTCGCGGCCGACGGCGGCGTTGCCGGTGTAGAGGAGGTGGTCCCAGGGCAGTGTCGGGAACCGCCTGGCCAGTTCCAGGTCGCCGGTCACGACGGCGACGTGGTCGGGGGCGAAGGTCTCCGCGACCATGTCGCGCAGCAGCGCGGAGCTGGCGGGGGTGTGCTCCGACGGTTTGATCAGCACCCGGTTGCCGGCGGCGAGCATGTCGATCAGCGGGCCGAGGGAGAGCAGGAAGGGGAAGTTCCACGGCGAGATGATCCCCGTGACGCCCTTGGGCTGGTACTCGATGGCGGCGGTCGCGGTGCCGGCCAGCGCCGGGTCGGCGGGACGCGGGTCGGGCTCCATCCATCCGGGCAGCTGCTCGATGGTGTAGGCGGCCTGCCCGGCGACGGCGAGCACCTCGGTCATGGCGGTGAGCTGCTCGGGGTGGACGGCGAAGTCATCGGACATCGCGCGTTCGATGCGTGCGCGGTTGGCCATGACCATCTCGGCGACCATGCCCAGATGGCCGAGGCGTTCGTCCAGGGTGGGGGCGGGCCCGCGGGCGGCGCGGCGTTGCGCCTCGAACAGGGATCGCAGGTCATCCATGGAAGTCCTCTTTCGCCAGGAAGTCGAGCAGTTCGGGGACGATGCGCTCGTGGGCGTCCTCCTGGAGGTAGTGGCCGACCTCGTCCAGACGCACGACATCGGCGTCGGGGAAGGTCTCCAGCCACATCTCCCGCAGGACGTCCGGGGTGAAGCCCGGGTCCCGCATCGCCCAGACGATCTTGACCGGCCGGTCGCGGAAGTGCCGTTCCAGTCCCTCCTCCATCCGCGCGGCGAGCCTCGCCCAGGGCTGCTCGTCGGGCCGGACGGGGATCTCCCGCGGGAACACCAGCACGGCGGTCCGGCTGGACCAGGTCGGATGCGGGGCGAGATAGGCGCGCTTCACCATCGGGGTCAGCCGCTCGGGGGCCATCACGCCGACCTTGAACAGGAAGAGGCGGTGGAAGGCGGCCAGGCCCTTGACCATGACCTCGCCGAGGCCGGGCGCCCGGAACAAGGTGAGCGAGAACGGGACCTTGAACCTGCCGCGCGGGACGTGGACGGCCGTGTTGAGCAGGAAC
Source organism: Actinomadura sp. SCN-SB (assembly GCF_043906805.1). Taxonomy (NCBI): domain Bacteria; kingdom Bacillati; phylum Actinomycetota; class Actinomycetes; order Streptosporangiales; family Thermomonosporaceae; genus Actinomadura; species Actinomadura sp. SCN-SB. Next base: position 53,458 of record NZ_JBIMPP010000009.1, read on the forward strand.
AGCCCGGCGACCCGCTCGGGATGGTCCACCGCCCAGGCCAGGCCGACCGGGCCGCCCCAGTCCTGCGGCACCACGACGGCGCCGTGCAGGTCGAGCGATTCCAGCAGCGCGTCCGTGCGCCGGATGTGCTCGCCGATCCGGTAGAGCGCGGGCCGGTCGGGCTTGTCCGAGCGTCCGAACCCGAGCATGTCCGGGACGATCACCCGGTGCCCGGCGTCCACGAGCGGGCCGATGAAGTCGCGGTAGAGGAAACCCCAGGTGGGGTTGCCGTGCAGCAGCACCACCGGACGTCCGTCGCGGGGGCCCTCGTCCACGTAGTGCAGCCTCCCGTCGGGGGTGTCGAACCATCGCGGCTCGTAGGGCCACAGCCCGCCGAACGTCCAGTCGGTCATCGCCCCTCCTTGCGCGCCAGGTCGAGCAGCTCGTCCACCGACCACTGGTCGTAGGCGTGCTCGCCGTACTTGTACGCCCGCACCCGGCCGTCCTCGTCGATCAGGAAGTCGCCGGGCAGGCCGAAGCGGCCGCCCTCGGGGAACAGCGCGGGCATCGGCCGCCGGTGGCGGAGGACCCCCCACAGGGAGCGCAGCACGGCCCGCACGATCGTCGCCCACACCCGGGGGTGCAGGATCGCCCGGCGCGCGGACTCCACGCCGAACTCGGCGTACAGCCGTTTGTCCGGGTCGGCCACGACGGCGAACGGCAGGTCACCCGCGTGCTCGCGCAGCAGGTCCGCCGTCGAGTGGAAGACCACGACCTCCCGGACGCCCGCCGCCTCGATCTCCGCGTGCCGGCCCACGACCGACCGCAGGTGAAGGTTGCAGACGGGGCATCCGGCGAAGCGCCGTAGCTGTAGATGGACGAGGCGGCCCGGTTCGGGGATCGGGACGGCGGCGCCATGGATGTCGGTCAGCGTCCGCTTCGCCACGGCCGTTCCGAGCGTGATGGCCGTCCTGCCGCTCATCGGCTCACCTCCGAGCGGAGCATGGCCGTCGCCGCCTCGTCCACCGCGAGGTCATCGCCCGTCCGGGTGATGACGACCCCGTATGCCGCACGGGCCTGCTCCTGCGAGACGTATCCGGCCCGTACGTCGGCCAGCACCCGATCGACCGGACGGGCCTTCGGGTCGCCGTGGCCGCCGCCCCCGCCGAGCTCGATGACGTGGGCGTCTCCGGCGGCCAGGTCGAGCGCCGCGACCTTGCCGTTGGGAAAGTCGATCACTTCGCCGTCGGCACGCTCGATCCGCACGTGGTTGCCGGCCGCCGCGTGCCCGCCCTTCAGTCCCCATGGTGCGCAGGAGGTGCGTTCGATCCAGGTGTCCAGCTTGGCCGCGGTGTGGACGCGGATGCGCAGCCTGGTCCCCAGCCCGCCGCGGTGCAGCCCGGCTCCGCCCGAGTCCTGGACGAGCGAGTACTCCTCGATGGTGACCATCGGGGACTTGGCCTCCACCACCTCGACGGGGGCGTTGTGGGTGTCGCCGTCGTTGATGCACATCGTGGCGCTCTGCCCGTCCGCCCGCGAGGTGGCGCCCCAGCCGCCGCCCTGCGGCCCGCCGAAGAACTGGAAGAAGCGCCCGGTCGCCTCGTCCACGCCGTAGGTGTGCGACATCCCCAGGTCGGCGTGGTGGCCGGCGATGGTGGCGTCCGGCATGACCTCGGCCATCGCCCGGAAGACGCAGTCGACGACGGTCATCGGATAGGTCATCCACAGCCGCATCGCGGCCGGGCGGACCGCGCTGACGACCGTCCCCGGCGGCAGGACCACCTTCAGCGGGCGCAGCGACCCGTGGTTGATCGGGTACTCCTGCGGCGAGGTGAGGCATTTGAACGCGACCTGGGCGGCGGACCGCCCGGCCGTGGCGCCCGAGTTGAAGTAGCCGGCGACCTGCGGGCTCATCTCGCCGAGGTCGATGGTCATGGTGTCGCCCTCGACCACCACCCGCACCCGGACCGGGACCCGCTCGCCGACCTTCACCCCGTCGTCGTCCATGTACGCCTCGGCGCGGTACTCGCCGTCCGGGATCCGCGCCACCGCCTGCCGGCTCAGCTCCTCGCCCCGCCGGAACACGTCGGCGATCCCGGCCTTGACGACGTCGGCGCCGTAGCGCTCCAGCATCGCGCGCATCCGGGTCTCCCCGGTGCGGACGGCGGCGACCTGCGCCCGGAAGTCGCCCATCGCCAGGTCCTGGAACCGGACGTTCAGCGCGATCAGCCGGGTCAGCTCGTCGTCCTGGACGCCCTCCTTGAAGATCTTCACGATCGGGACCTGGAGGCCCTCGGAGTAGATGTCGGTGGTGGTGCCGCCGAGCACGCCGCCCACGTCGATCCAGTGCGCCATCGACGAGGCGAAGGCGATCAGCTCGCCCTCGTGGAAGATCGGCAGAGTGAAGATCATGTGGTTGAGGTGGCTGCCCATGATGTAGGCGTCGTTGGTGAGCAGGATGTCGCCGGGCTTGATCCCGTCCCGGCCGTAGAACTCCAGCTTCGCCTTGATGGCGTCGGACAGCCCGCCCACGAACATCGGCAGGCCGAGCCCGACCGAGATCGTGTCACCGTTGGCGTCGAACAGCCCCACGGTGAAGTCCTGGGCCTCGTAGATGATCAGGTTGTAGGCCGTGCGCATCAGGTTCGTCTTCATCTCCTCGGTGATCGCGACGAACCCGGCACGGATGATCTCGGCGGTGATCGGGTCGATCGTGCTCGCGCCGGACGCGGCGTCGGTGATGCTCATGGCCGGGCTCCGATCTCCAGCAGCAGGTTTCCGTAGCCGTCGACCTCGGCGCGGTCGCCGGGGCGCAGCAGCGTGGTGGCGGTGGGTTCCTCGATGACGGCGGGCCCGGCGATCCGGTTGCCGGCACGTAGCGCGTCCCGCGCGTACACCGGGGTCGGGACCGCGCCCTCGGCGGGGACGAAGACGACGTCGCGGACGCCGGTCGCGGCCTCGTCCGGCGGTACCGCCGTCCCCTCGGGGATCGTGGTCAGTTCGGGCTTGCGGAGCCGGCCGACCGCCGAGACGCGCAGGCTGACGATCTGCGCGGGTTCGCCGGGCGCGCTGTGGCTGTAGCGGCGCTCGTGCTCGGTGTCGAACGCGCGTTTCACGTCGCCGACATCGTCGAGGCCGGACGGCACGTTCACGGTGACGGTGTGCTCCTGGCCGACGTACCGCATGTCGGCCGCGCGCAGGAACTCGATGGAGCCGAACTCCAGCTTGCCCTCGGCCAGCGCGCGTCCGCACTCGTCCTCCAGCTCCCGGTAGGACGACTCGATCTCCTCCGCCGTCACCTCGCTCAGCGTCCGGACGCCGGTCTGGACGACGTCGATCCGCAGGTCCGCCATGAGCATGCCGAACGCCGAGAACAGGGCGGGGTTCGGCGGCACCACCACCCGCCGGATCGCCAGCTCGCGGGCGACCAGCGACACGTGCAGGGGGCCGTTGCCGCCGTAGGCGACCAGCACGAAGTCCCGCGGGTCCAGGCCGCGCTCGGTGGTCACCGCACGGACCGAGTTCGCCATCGAGGCGGCGCCGATGGCCGTGATCCCGGCCGCGGTGGACGCCGTGTCCATGCCGAGCTCGGTGGCCAGGGCGCCCACCGCGCGCCGGGCGGCGTCACCGTCCAGTTCCAGTCCTCCGGCCAGCGTGCCCCGCGGCGCCAGATGCCCCAGCACCACCGAGGCGTCGGTGATGGTGGCCTGCGTGCCGCCCCGGCCGTAGCAGGCCGGGCCGGGGTCGGCGCCGGCGCTGTGCGGCCCCACGTGGACGCCGCCGGCCTGGTCGAGCCAGGCGACGCTGCCGCCGCCCGTGCCGACCTCGACGATGTCCAGGCAGGGGATCCGGATCGGCAGTCCCGTGGCGTAGCCGCCGAGAAAGTAGTCGCTGGCCATCGGGAACGTCAGGTCGCGGATCACCGCCGACTTCGCCGTGGTACCGCCCATGTCGAACGCGATCGCCTCGCGGTGCCCCAGCGCCTCGCACAGCGCGATCGTGCCGACCACGCCTCCGGCCGGGCCGGACTCCAGCATCTGCACGCACTGGCCGGACGCGGTGACCACGTCGGACACGCCGCCGTTGGACTGCATCACCGCCAGGGCCGCGCCGGAGCCGCCCTCCCGCAGCCGGTCCTCCAGGCGTCCCAGGTAGTCGCTCACCAGCGGGCCCACGAACGCGTTGGCCACCACCGTGGACGTCCGCTCGAACTCGCGGTACTCGCGGCTGATCTCGTGGGACAGCGTGACGTACACGCCGGGCAGTTCCGCGCGCAGGATCTCGCCGACGCGGATCTCATGCGCGGGGTCGCGGTAGGCGTGCAGCAGCACCACCGCCACCGACTCGACGCCGAGCGCGGCCAGGCGGCGGGCGATCTCCAGGGTGCGCGCCTCGTCGAGCGGTCTCGCGACCGTGCCGTCGGCCCGCAGCCGCTCGGGCACCTCGAAGATCATCTCGCGGGGGACCAGCGGGCGGTGCTTGGTGAAGGCGAGGTTGAACGCGTCCGGCCGGTTGATCCTGCCGATCTCGTAGACATCGCGGAACCCCTCGGTGGTCAGCAGCGCGGTCCGTGCGCCCTTGCGCTCGATCAGCGCGTTGACCACGACGGTGCTGCCATGGATGGCGAAGGCGAGCTCGTCCACCGGGATGTCGGCGGCGCGCAGGCCGCCGAACACGCCGTCGATGAGGTCATGCGGAGTGCTGAGCGTCTTGCCCAGCGTCAGCGTGCCCTTGACGTCGTCGTAGCCCACGACGTCGGTGAACGTCCCGCCGATGTCGACGGCGGCCCTAATCGGCATGGATGACTCTCCTTTTCGGGGATGCCCGCTTTTCAGGGATGCCTGCGCAGCGCGAGGCGTTCCAGCAGTTCGACCGCGGCGAAGACGAGGACGGCCAGCACGGCCAGGCTGATGACGCACGCGAACAGCAGCGGCACGTTCTGGTTGCCGCTCGCCGAGATCGTCAGGTAGCCCAGGCCCGCCCCCCCGACGATGAACTCGCCCACCACCACGCCGATCACGGCGAAGGTGATGGCGACCTTGAGCCCGGCCAGCACGCTCGGCAAGGCCGTGGGCAGGCGGACGAGCCGGAACAGCCGCCAGCGGGAGGCGCCCATCGAGCGGCCCAGCCGCACCAGGTCCGGGTCGATCGTGGTGAGCCCCAGCACGGTGTTGACGATGATCGGGAAGATGGCCACCGACACGGCGATCAGCACGTTGGTCATCAGCCCGAACCCGAACCACACGATGAACAGCGGGCCGAGCGCCACCTTCGGCACGGCCTGGGTCATCACCAGCAGCGGGTAGCCCAGCCGCTCGACCACACGGGAGAAGGCCATCGGGATCGCCAGGAGCACGCCGAGCACCGCCGAGATCCCGAAGGCCAGCAGGATTCCGCGCAGCGTGACCCAGCCCTGCTTCAGCAGCGGCTCGCGGTAGGTGGACAGCGCCTCCACGACCTGGGCGGGGGTGGGCAGCAGGTAGTCGGGTGTGCGTCCCACCAGCACCACCCCCTGCCACACGGCGACGACCAGCGCGATCGCCAGCACGTACCAGAAGGCCGTCTGCCCGCCGATCCACCGGCCCAGGCTAGACATCGGCCACCGTCCCCTGCTCCCGTTCGGCCAGCATGCGGCGGAGGCGGCCGGTGCGGGCGACGAACTCCGGCTCCTCGCGCACGGCCATCGACCGGGGGCGCGGCAGATCGACCCGCACCTCACCGGCGATCCGGCCGGGCCGCGGCGACATCACCACCACCCTGTCGGCGAGGAAGGCCGCCTCGTCGATGCCGTGGGTCACGAAGAGGACGGAGGTCTGTGTGCGCGCGGCCAGCTCGCCCAGTTCGACGTTCAGGCTCTCCCGGGTGAGCGCGTCCAGGGCGCCGAACGGCTCGTCCATGAGCAGCAGCGGCGGCCGGTGCACCAGGGCGCGGCAGAGCGCCACCCGCTGCCGCATGCCACCGGACAACTCCCGCGGGAACCGCCGTGCGAACCGTGTCAGCCCCACCATCTCCAGCAGCTCGCGGGCTCGCTCGCGATAGGGCGCGGTGGGCAGGCCGCGCATCTGGAACTGGAGCAGGATGTTGTCCTCGCAGGTGCGCCATTCCAGCAGCAGGTCGCGCTGGAACATCACGCCGGCCTCCAGCAGCGGTTCGGTCACCGCCCGCTCCCCGACCATCACCTGGCCCTTCGTCGGGGTGTCGAGACCGGCAAGGATCGCCAGCATCGTGCTCTTGCCGCAGCCGCTGGGGCCCAGCACGCTGACGAACTCGCCGGGGTCGAGGGTCAGGTCCACCCCGTCCAGCGCGGTGATGGGCCCCTCGGGGGAGGGGAACACCTTGGTCACGCCCGTGGCGCGCAGCGTGCGCGCGGCCGGGCCTGTCCGCCCTGTCACGGCGGTGCGGGCGCGCGCTTCAGCACGTCCCGGTGCCAAGGCCGTTCCCCTTCGTGAACAGGCTGTTGTCGAAGTAGGCCCGGCTGTCGGCGGGGCCCTGCAGATCGGCCACCTTCCGCAGGCTCGTCACCGTGTTCGACCAGTCGGAAGGGGAGTTCTCTCCGTAGGGGCGGCCGCGCTGGCTCGGCGAGCACAGGAATTCGAGCACCGACTTCAGCGTGCCGAGCGACTGCCCGCGGTCGAGCTGGGGGTGTTGGGCGAGGAGCGCGTCGATCGCCGCCTCGGGGTCGCGCTTGGCCGCCTGGAAACCGCGCAACGTGGCACGGACGAAGCCACGAACCATCTGCGGGCGCTCGCTGAGCGTACGCTTGGAGACGACTAGCGCGTAGTCGGGTGGATTGAAGCCGGCCTCCGACTGCAGCAGGACGTTGGCGGGCCGCCGTGCCGCCTGGGGCGCGAAGTGCCGCACGGTGTACATCGCGTCCACCTTGCCGCTCACGTACGTCGTGATCAGGGCGTTCGGGTCCGCCACGACCGCCCTGACATCGGACTCGGCCAGGCCCGCCCCCGCCAGCGCCGCGTACATGTTCCGCTCCACCAGCGCGGTCACCGCGATGGACTTGCCGCGCAGGTCCTTGATCGAGGCGATGCCGGAATCCTTGGGGACGAAGAATCCGAAGCTGGTGCGCCCCAGGACGGTGGCCACGCCCGTGACCTGCTGGCCCTGCGCCACCGCCGTGATCAGATTGGTGACCGCGGCCATGCCCACGTCCGAGCCGCCGCTGCCGGCATCCGTGATCGCCTGGGTGGAGCCCTTGCTGTCGCGGATCTCGACCTCCAGACCTTCCTGTTCGTAGTAGCCGAGCTTGGCGGCGTAGTAGTAAGGCGCGTCGGCGCCCGACGTCACGAACGGGCCTCGGTAGAGGACCTTGGTCAGTGGCTTCCCACCGGCCTGCCCTCCACCCCCGCATCCCGCGACCGCCAGTACGGCGGCCACCACCAATCCGCCCACCGAGGCTCTCGCCGTAACACCGAGACGACCGCCGTTCAGGCCAAGGACGAACACGGCCTTCACCGCCTTCCGATTCTGGAGACTGGCCACAGTGGCTAAAGGACTGTATCCAGTTCTGCCAAAAGAATGTACAGTGGCGTCGCCATGTTGTACAGCCGCGGGTCCCGCCCACGGCGAAGGGAGGACTCGGTGCGACTGACCACGATCCGACTGAAGGACGGCGACGGCATGACGACCGCGGCGGGACGGCTCGACGGTGACCTGATCAGCGTCCTGCCGTACCCGGACGTCGGTGCGCTCCTGGCCTCCGGGCCCGACTGGCGAGAGCGGGCGGCGCGGGCCGGCGACCGGACCGTCCCGGTGTCCGAGGCGAGCTTCGCGCCGCTGGTACCGCGTCCCGAGAAGGTGCTGTGCGTCGGGGCCAATTACCGCGACCACATCGCCGAGGCCGGGATCGAGGTCCCGCGGTACCCCACGATCTTCGCCAAGTACGCCCGCAGTCTCATCGGCCCGTACGACGACATCGTCCTGCCGGCCAACTCCGACGCGGTGGACTGGGAGGTCGAGCTGGGCGTGGTGATCGGCGAGGCCGCCCGGAACATCGACCCGGAGGCGGCGTGGGACGTGATCGCCGGTTACACCATCGTCAACGACATCAGCATGCGCGACTGGCAGCTCCGCACCTCGCAGTTCCTGCAGGGCAAGACGTTCGAGGCCAGCACGCCGGTCGGGCCCTACCTGGTCACGCCCGACGAGGTCGGGCACGCGCGAGCGGCCGGTCTGACCTGTGCCGTGGACGACGACGTGATGCAGAAGTCGGTGACCAGCGAGCTGGTCTTCTCCGCGGCGGAGATCGTCTCCTACATCAGCTCGTTCATCACGCTGGTGCCCGGCGACCTCATCGCCACCGGGACACCCGGCGGTGTGGGCGCCGCGCGCAAGCCGCCCCTGTTCCTGACCGACGGCCGGACCCTCACCACACGGATCGACGGGCTCGGCGAGCAGGTCAACCGCTGCGTCGCGGCGTCACGGTGAGGAGCGCGCGATGCAAGTGATCGAATTCTTCGACCGGGGCGCCGCCCTCAACCCCGGCGGCATCGCGTTCGTCCGTCCGGACGGGACCGGCGCGCTGACCTACGCCGAGGCCGCCGACCTCACCCACCGGGTCGCGTCCGCTCTGATCGACAACGGCCTGGGCCCTGGGGCGCCGGTGGGCGTGCTCAGCGCCAACACCACGCGGCTCTTCCCGTGCGTGCTCGGGGTGCTGCGCGCCGGCTGCGCATGGGTCGCGCTCAACGCCCGCTCCACGCCCGACGACCTGATCGCGCTGCTGGAACTCGTCGGGGCGCGGGCGCTGCTGCACTCCGCGGACCTGGCCGGGGTGGCCGAGCGGATCCGCGGAGCGGTCGGCACGCTCGAACAGGTCGTCGCGATCGACGACCTGGAGAAGTGGGCGGCTCCGGCGGGCGTCCGCGTCCCGCCGCCCCCGCTGGACCCGGAGGCGGTCGCCGGCTACTTCGGCACCGGCGGCACGACCGGCCGGCCCAAGGCCGTCGAGGTTCCCAACCGGGCCTTCGAGACGATGATCCACGCCTTCAACGCCCACATGCCCGAGCGCGACCCGGTGAACCTGGTCGCGGCGCCGATGACGCACGCGGCCGGCGCGCTGGTCTTCCCCGTCCTCGCCCTGGGCGGACGGAACATCGTGCATGACGGCGTCGTACCGGAGGAGATCGTCGAATCGATCGAGCGGAACGCGGTGACCCGCCTCTTCCTGCCGCCGACCGCCATCTACGCGCTGCTCGACCACCCCGGCACGCGACGGCGCGACCTGTCGAGCCTGCGCTACTTCATCTACGGGGCGGCGCCGATGTCGGTGGCCAAGCTGGAAGAGGCGATGGACGTCTTCGGGCCGGTGATGGCCCAGTGTTACGGTCAGACCGAACTCCCCATGATGTGCACCTACTTCGGGCCGGACGAGCACGCCGAGGCACGCGCCCAAGCGCGGCTGCGGGGCCGGCTGGCGAGCTGCGGGCGGCCGTCCCTGGTCGCGAACGTGGCGGTCGTGGACGACGACGGCGCTCCCAGGCCCGTCGGCGAGCCCGGCGAGATCGTCGTCCGAAGCTCCCTGAGGATGAAGGGCTACCACAAGGCACCCGACCAGACCGCGGCCGTCGGTCTCCCCGGCGGCTGGCTCGCCACCGGCGACGTCGGCAGATTCGACGAGGACGGCTACCTCTACATCGTCGACCGCAAACGCGACCTCATCATCTCCGGCGGCTTCAACGTCTACCCGAGCGAGGTCGAGCAGGTCCTTCTCGGCCATCCGGCCGTCCGGGACTGCGCCGTCATCGGCCTGCCGGACGCGAAGTGGGGCGAGCGCGTGACGGCCGTCGTGCAGCTCAAGACGGGCGCCACCGCCGATCCCGACGACCTCGTCGCCCTGTGCAAGGGCCGCTTGGGCAGCATCAAGGCGCCCAAGGAGGTCATCTTCCGCGAACTGCCCAGATCAGCCGTTGGCAAGGTGCTCAAGAGAACCCTGCGCGAAGATTACTGGCGCGGCCGCGATCGCATGGTGTGAGTCTGTGTACAATACATCTGAAATTGTGCACAGTGATCGAGCCGAACGGGGAACCGCCGACGTGACCGCCAATCCCGCGCACTCCAGAGCCGGCGCGGGAACCAGGAACGTGCACGACGTTCTGCGCCGCCTCATCATCGAAGGCACGCTCCCGCCCGGCTCCGAGATCTCCCAGCTCCAGCTCAGCCGCCAGCTCTCGGTCAGCCGCACCCCGCTGCGCGAGGCCCTGCGGCTCCTCGAACGCGAGGGACTGGTCGAGGACATCGGCCCCCACCGCTCGGTCCGGATCAGCCCGCTGAGCATGAACGACCTGGACGACCTGTACTCGCTCCGGGTCATGGGCGAGGGGCTGGCGGTCTGGCTCACGGTCCCGATGCTCCGCACCAAGGATTTCGAGCAGATGGAGCGGGAACTCGACCACGCCGGCCGGGACGGCGACACCGAGGCGCACTATCGCTTCCACGCCATCCTCCGCCAAGGCGCCGGGCCGCGGCTCCGCGACCACCTGGAGAGGCTCTTCGACCACGCCGAACGTTACCAGCGCGCGTTCATGGACCAGGAGCGCAACAGCGCGGCGTTCGACGCCAAGATCGAGGAGCACCGCAAGCTGCTGGAGGCATGCCGCGCCGGGGACCGTCGCCTGGCACGCGACCTGCTGGTCGACCACATCGCCGGCACGGCCATCACGCTCATGACCGCCCAGCGCCACGCCCCCTTCGCCCTCCCCACCGCCCTCGCCATGGTCAAGTCCGCCGAAGAGCCCCCACGAACCCTCGGCCTCTGACACGACCGTGGCCCCTGCCGGCGTACGGTGCCGCCGCCGCCTGGCGCGTCGTGCCTGACCACCCCGGCCGCGATCCGCGCGGGGTCACCTGCCGTGAGGCGCCGTTACGGATACGGCCCGCGGGCACGTTCCGCCTCCGCGGCGGGCACGGCATGCTCGGCGACTCCGCGGCGGACGCACGGCATCGGGGCTCAGGGTCTGCGTCGCGTCAGTCGTCACCCGCGACGTGGATGACGTACTTTCCAGTCCCGCTACCTTCGGCGAGATGCTCTTGGGCGCGTGCCGCCATTTCCAGGCCACGGAGGATGTTCAGATTGGTGACAAGGTCACCGTCGACCATATGGCGCAGCACCTGTGACATCGCGTCGCGCACCCGGGCGGGCTCGGCCGCCGAAAGCGCGGCGAGACTGAACCCGCCGACGGCGGCGTTCGATCCGAAGAACCTTCCGATCGGTGGCAGCGCGTCGAAGGCGCCGCCACCGGCGTTGCCGAAGACCACGATCCGTCCGCTGGGCCGTAGCATCGCCAGGTCCTCGTCCAGCCATGCGGTGCCCTGCGGGTCGAGAACGAGATCGACACCTCGGCCCACCTCGCTTCGCACGGACTCGGCCAGCCCCGGACCGCGGACGAAGGCCATGTCGTATCCCGCCTGGACCGCCGCCTCGACGCGGGTCGCCGCGCCCACGATTCCGACCAGGGTCACGTCCCCGATCTTTCGAGCGAGAGGTGGCACGGCGCTGCCGACCGCGCCGGACGCGCTGTGCACGGCGATCACGTCGCCGGAAAGAACCCTTCCGATGTCGTGGACGAGCAGCCGGGCCGTGGTCAACCCACCGGGAACGGCCGCCGCCTCGGCCAGGGAGACTCCGTCGGGGACCGGGACGACGAGCTCCGCATCGGCGACGACCTGCTCGGCAAGCCCGCCCGCGTTCGTCAGGGCGACGACTCTGGACCCCACCGCGACCCCATCGGCTCCGGCTCCCACCGCGAGGACCTCGCCCGCGACCTCAAGGCCGGGCACGAACGGCCAGGTGTCGACATATCCCGGGTCGCCCCGGCGGGCCATCACGTCCTTGAAGTTGATTCCCGCATAGCTCACCGCGATCGCGACCTGTCCGGGTGCGGGCGTCGGAGCCGGGACCCTCGCCACGCGGGTCGCGGACGCATCCGGTGCCGGCTTGTCGAAGACCAGCGCGTTCATCATTCGGGACATGCCACCAACCTTCGATGATCGTCGAATGACGTGCCCACCGTACCAACCTTCGACGATCGTCGAAAGAAGCTTGAATCGGCTCCTGCCCCGGAATCCCGGCCAGAATGGCGATCCGTCACTGAACGGAGTGTCTGCGTTACGCTGAGAAATCAGCGCCTGATATATTGCGATCCAGGACACACGCTGGTAACCTGCCCGCATTCAACAGGCCGTACCGACCGCTTGTCTTGTCAGGGTCCTATACCGAACCAAGCAGGCGCCAGTCGCCGGTCTCCCTTGATGCGAAGCGCACAAGCGCCGCAGTGAGCGCGTCTCACGACGTGTGACGGGACAAGTTGAATGCCTCTTCACGCCGTCGGCGATGCCGTGACGGAACACATCGTCGATATGGGCAACACCACGTTCTCGACGAAGGCCGTGTACGGCAACAACTCCTCGTTGATGGTCGCCACCCGCCCGGCCGGCTACCACTCTAAACCACACTTCCACGACTGCGAGCAACTGAACCTGCTCCAGGAAGGGGAACTGTGGGTCTTCATCGAGGACCGCGCCTTCCATCTCAAGGCCGGAGATTTCCTCCGCATCCCGGAGGGCAAGATCCATTGGTCCTGGAACAAGTCCGGTAAGCCGTGCGTCCTCATCGAGGTGCACACTCCGGGCCTGCACGCCGACCCACTCGTCTCCGGCTTCGCTGTCGCACTCCATGATGAAGGCGAGACGCCGCGATACCTCGGCTCTCCCAGCAACCGGTTCCTGCCGGACGACGAAGAGTACGACACCTCGGTCGCCGAGAACCAAGCCGGCTGACCTCACCTCGAAGCAGGGACCTTCTCTCGGAGTCCTGTGTCCGGCGTCTCCTTAAGGAGTTCTTGTCATGACGCAGATCACGACCACCCCGGCAAGTTCATACACACGTCGCCGGAACACGCGCGGCCGAACCCGTCTCCTCTCCGCCTCCATCGTCCTGAGCCTCGGGGCGGCGCTGCTCTCCGCGTGCGGCATGGGGCAGGCGGGCGGAACGGGAGGCGAAGCACATATCGCGCTCGTCCTGCCTATCAGCGGACCGTTCTCCCGTCAGGGAAATCTCGTCAAGAGGGGCGCGGAGATGGCCGCCGATGAGATCAACGCGGCGGGGGGCCTCAAGGCGCTGGGCGGCGCCAAGATCGTGCTGGATGCGCACGATGCCGGCGGCACCGTCGAGACCGCGGTCTCCGCCGCGAACCGTGCACTCGCCAGAAACCGCCCCACGGCGGGCATCGGCGCCTGGGCGAGCAGTCTCACGCTCGGAGTCACCGAAGTCGCCGAACGCAAGCGAGTGCCGTGGCTGACCGTCAGTTTCGCGGATCAGATCACCGCGCGCGGCTTCACGTACGTCTACCAGACCTCCCCGGTCTCGAGCCTGTCGGCCCGCGACGGCCTCAAGGGTTTCCAGGAGATCGCCGCCGATGCCGGTCATCCGGTGCGGACCGTCGCCCTGGTGGGCGACAACACGGCCGCGTCCCAGGGCTTCCTCGACGCCGTCAAGACCAAGGTCGCCCCTGCCCTGGGGCTGAAGGTGATCACCACGCAACAGTGGACGCCGCCCCTGCGCGAGGGTTCATCGATCGCCAATGCGCTCGTGAAGGCGAAGCCCGACGCGATCATTTACAGCCCGGCGACGTTCTCCGACTCCTCGGTCGCGCTGCGGGCCTTCGACCAGTTCGGCGTCGACGCTCCGATCATCGGCAACGGGGCGGCGCTCGTCCTGCCCGAGTACCTCAAGAATCTCGGCGGGAACAGGGTCGAGGGACTCATGACCGTCGTCGGCGGTCACCCGGGCAAGGGGACGGAGGACTTGGTCTCGAAGTTCAGCGAACGTACCGGTGAGCCGTTCATGACGCAGGATGCCCTCAGCGGCTACTACCACGTCTGGCTCATCAAGGAGGCCATCGAGGCGGCCAAGAGCTCCGACCCCACCGCCGTCAATAACGCGCTCAAGCGGATCGACCTCAGGGAAGGCCCCGCGGCCACCATGTCGGGGGGCCGGGTCCGGTTCGACGAAAGCGGGCGGCGCAAGGAGGCCACCCCCCTCATCGTGCAATGGCAGGACGGGAAGCCGGTGACCGTGTGGCCGGCCGACGCCGCGGTCGCGAAACCCGAGTTCGCCGGGTGACGGCATGAACGACCTGCTCCAGTACGCGATCTCGGGGCTGATGACGGGCGGAGTCATCGCTCTGCTCTCGACGGGACTTGCATTGATCTTCGGTGTCATGGGTGTGGTGAACTTCGCCCATGGCGACGCCGTCATGGTGGCGATGTACACCGCCCTCCTCATCTCCACCGGGACGGCGATCCCTGGCATCGCCATCGCCGTGCTGCTCCTGCCTGTCTTCATGGCCGTGGGCTGGCTGCTCCACCTGGTCCTCATAGGCCGCCTCGCGCAGTCGGTCGATGGCCGACCGGCCGAACGCGACCACGACGCCCAGCTGCTTCTCACGCTCGGGCTGTCCCTGATCCTGCAGAACGCAGCCCTGATGATCTTCGGATCCGACCCTCGCGGGGGCGGCGGGGTTCAGGAGCCGATCAAAGTCGCAGGTCTGGTGCTCGATCCGCAGAGGCTTCTCGCGTTCGCGATCGCTCTGCTGGTGAGCGGGGCACTCTTCGTCGTCCTCAACAGGACCGCGTTCGGCCGCGGCCTGCGGGCTGCCGCATCGGACCCCGTGGCCGCGCAGTACTGCGGTATCGAAGTGAAGAGGGCGCACCGTGCGGCCTTCGCGATCGGTACGGGTCTCGCGGGGGTCGGCGGGGCGCTGCTCGCGACCTTCTACCCGATACAGCCGTTCGTTTCGCTGGACTTCATCATCCTGATGTTCGCGGCGGTGGTACTCGGCGGGCTCGGCAGTGTTCCCGGGGCCTGTGTCGGCGGCCTGCTCATCGGACTGATCCAGGGACTAGGACAGATCTTCCTGCCCCTGCAATTGCAGACCCTGACCGGTTTCCTGGTCTTCCTGCTGATCCTTTTCGTCCGCCCGCAAGGCATTTTCGGTAAGGCGGTGCGGGTCTGATGCGAACGTCAAGGCTTCTCGCTCCGGCGATCATCATCATCGTCTTGGCCCTTATCTACACCGGGGGCGCCTCGGTTCAGTCAGTCCTCACGCTCACGATGGTGTACGCCACCATCGGGCTGGGCTGGAACATCATCGGTGGCTACGCCGGGCAGACCTCCTTCGGTCACGCCCTGTTCGTGGGCATCGGCGCCTACACCGTGGTCCTGCTTCAGCGCGAATGGGACGTCTCCCCACTGGTGGGCGTCTGGGCAGGCATCACGCTCGCCGTTCTCGCCGCACTCCTGATCGGCTGGCCGACATTCCGGCTCTCCGGCGTCTACTTCTCCTTGGCCACTCTTGCCTATCCCCTCATGGCGATGCCGCTGCTCACCTGGCTGGGCCTGCAGGAGGTCCTGGTGCCGTACCGGAACACCGGCGGTGGATTCTATCTGCAGTTCGCCGATCCTCGGTGGCTGACCCTGTGCGCGCTCGCACTTCTTCTCGTGGCGGTCGGCATTTCCCTCCGCATACAGAAGTCGGACTTCGGGGAGTCCCTCATCGCCATCCGGGAGGACGCGGTCGCCGCGGCGGCCGCGGGAATACATGTGCAACGCCGAAAGCTGCAAGCCTATTGCGTCAGCGCCGCCATGACGGCGGCCGCCGGGGCACTGTACGCGTCGGTGCTGTACGTCGTCACGCCCGACTCGGTGTTCGGTCTCCTCGTGAGCGTCCAGGCACTGATCATCCCCATCGTCGGCGGGCGCGGCACCGTGTGGGGTCCCATCATCGGCTCGGTCCTGCTCATCACGCTCGCGGAGCAGTTGAACGCCGAACTCGGCTCCAGGCTGCCGGGCATCAACGGGCTGATGTTCGGGGCCGCTCTGATCCTTCTCGTCCTGCTGGCGCGGGAGGGTCTGCTCTGGCGGGCGATCGACATCGTCGCCCGATTCCGCCGGCGACGGGAGACCGGCGGCCGCCCGCCGGCCGAGGCGCCGTCCCACCGCCCGGACCTCACCGAGCTCGCGGCGCTCACGCGAGGTGCGGCGAACGCGGAACGACCGATCCTCACCGTCGAGAACCTTCGCAAGTCCTTCAATGGCGTCAAGGTGCTCGACGGCGTTGACTTCGAGGTGCGCCCCGGAGAGATCCTGGGAGTCATCGGCCCGAACGGGGCAGGAAAGACAACGCTGCTGAACATCGTCAACGGTTTTGTCGACGCCGACGGAGGCCACATCCGGTTCACGGACCAGGATGTGTCGGCGACGCCCCCGCATGAGCGAGCCAACCTGGGGATAGGACGAACGTTCCAGACACCACGTCCGCTACCGCGGTGCAGTGTCGAACGCAACGTGCAGATCTCGGCCCTCCACCGGCCCGAACGCTCGGCGACCGTGCGTGGAGCGCTCCGGGCGACGGGATTGTGGGCCCGCGCCGGCGCCGCCGTCGGCGATCTGGACATCGGGGAACTCCGGCGTCTCGAACTCGCACGAGCCCTGGCCGGTAGGCCCGCCGTCTTGCTGGTCGACGAGATCCTGGCGGGACTGAGCAGCGATCAGGCCGACGACATCGTGACCCTGTTGCGGGCCATCGCGGATCAGGGAGTCGCCGTGATCCTGATCGAGCACACCATGGGCGCGATGCTCCGCCTCGCGGACCGGCTGGTCGTCCTTGAGGCCGGAACCGTGATCACTTCCGGACCGCCCCAGGCCGTCGTCGCCGATCGCCGTGTCGTGGCGGCCTACCTCGGATCCAAGTGGAGCAGCCATGCTTGAAGTCGCGGCGTTGTCCGTCAAGTATTCCGGCCTGACCGCGCTCGACCACGTCAGCGTCACCGTGGCACCAGGCGAGCTGGTGGTCGTGGTCGGCGCCAACGGCGCAGGCAAGTCGACGCTGTTCAAAGCCATCTCCGGGACCGTCACGCCGGTCGCTGGACGCGTTTCGTTCGACGGCCGCGACCTTGAGCGGACATCACCGGCACAGCGCGCCCGGATGGGCATCGCCCATGTCCCGGAAGGCCGGCGCGTTTTCAGCGACATGACCGTGGAGGAGAACCTCGCGGTCGGTGCCATGAGCCGCGGACGGATCGCGGACCGCCTCCAGGAGATCTACGACCTGTTCCCGATGCTCTACGAGAAGCGGCGTGAGCATGCCGGCCGGCTCAGCGGCGGCCAGCAGCAGATGCTCGCGATAGGACGCGGGCTGATGTCGAAGCCGCGACTGATCCTTCTCGACGAGCCCTCGATGGGCCTGGCGCCCGCGGTCGTGGAAACGATCTTCCAGCGGATCGCGGAGATCCACGCCGCCGGTACCGCGGCCCTCCTGGTCGAGCAACGGGCGGACGAGGCGCTGGAGATCGCCGAGCGCGGCTATGTCCTGGAACGCGGTCGTGTCGTCCTCGAAGGCGACGGCGAGGCGCTCGCCACCGACAGGCGCGTGCAAACCGCCTATCTCGGAGGGTGAGCCGGATGCGAGCGATCGTCGTCGAGAACCTGGGCGGGCCGGAGCGGTTGCAGGAGCGCTCGGTTCCCGAACCGGCCCCGGCCGAGGATCAGGTGTCCATCACGGTCGAATACGCGGGGGTGACCTTCGCCGACGTCATGGACCGGCGAGGCTGGTACGGGCATCGCCGCGACACCCCGTTCGTGCCCGGACTGGAGGTGTACGGGACCGTTCGGAAGCCGGGCGGCCAGGTCGGCGACCTGCGCGTGGGAGAGCCCGTCGTGGCCTTCACGACCTCGGGCGGCTACGGGGACGTGGCCGTCGCGGACCGCCGGCTGGTGGTCCCCGTACCCAGGGCATTCGGGCATGTGGGCGGTGCCGCGCTCGCCGCGATCCCCACGATCTTCGCGACCGCCCATCTTGTGCTCAAGCGGCTCGTCCGGCCTCGGGTGGGCGAGACCATCCTCGTCCACGCGGCGGCCGGTGGCACCGGAGGCGCCGTCGCCGCGCTCGCCTCCAGGGAGCGCGTACGGCTGATCGGAACGGTCGGCCGCGCATCGAAGATCGACGTCGCGAAATCCTTCGGTTACCACCATGCCGTGTTGCGCGACGGGTTCGGTCCCCGCGTTCGGGAGCTCACGGATGGAGCAGGGGTCGACGTCGTCCTCGAAACCGTGGGAGGCCACGTGCAGAGTTCGAGCTTCGACATGCTCACGCCCACCGGTCGCCTGATCGTGATGGGCAACACGGCCGGGTTCGACGGTCTCCGGCTCACGCCACGGTCGATCCTCGCGTCGAACCATGGCGTCCTGGGCTTCAGCCTGACCCGCCTGGCGCGGTCCGACCCGGCCGCCGTGACCGCGGCGATCGTCGATTGCATGTCGTTGCTGGCCGACGGAGCGATCTCGATACCCGGGCTGAAGGTCGTGGACCGATCCGAGGCCGCGGCGGTGAACCGGCTCCTCGAAAGCGGGGCCAGCACGGGCAAGTTCGTCCTGAAGATGGCGGCATGACCTGGAGGGTCGGCGCTGAGCTGGGAGGTTCCGCGTGGCAGCATGCGATTGTGGCACCCAACGATGAGCAGGCCGGTGGTCGAGGCCCGGGGAGGGAACTCATCGTCATCGGCTACGGCAAGGTCCCCGCGACCTCTGCCTCGCATGCGACGAACGTGTACTTCGCTCTGGCCCTTCGTGTGGACACGGAGCGTCAGGTCATCACCGAGGTCGACTCGACCGCGGTGACGGGCCTCGTTCGCCGGTGGATCGCCGAGATCGTCACCGGTGCGGACATCGCCGCGGACCCCGGCCCGATCCTCGACCGGATCGACGACTGCTACCTGGGAGTGGCGGCCGGGGCGATCAAGCAGGCCGTGCTGGACGCCTGGCGCCGGTACGGCGCCCATCGGTCGTCCCGGCATTGACCTCGGCCCGGCAGACCGGTATTACGCATCACCTTCAAAGGGGACCACCATGGAATATGAAATCCGCAGGCTCAATTTCGGGTCCGTACGGATCGACGCGGCGATGCGCCTGCGCGGGCTGGAGCCGGGAAACATCATCGAAGTACCGGCTCAGGGATTCCTGCTGTTCGGGCCGGGCGGTCCGATCCTCGTGGACGCGGGATATCGCGATCCCTCGGTACTCGGTATGGGGGGCACGGTCGCGCCAGGCCAGGGTTTCGAGGAACAACTGTCCCAGCACGGGCTGTCGCCGGCCGACCTGAACTGCGTCATTCTCACGCACCTGCACCGTGACCACGCAGGGCATGTCGAGAAGGTGCCGATGGACGTGCCGGTCGTCGTCAACCGCTCCGAACTCGCGTGCGCGGCGACCGGGCTTCAAGGAACGGCCTACGCGAAGGACGACATCATCCATCTCATCGAGCGGACCTACACCTTCGGCGCGATGCGCATCCTGGATCTGGAGACCTCAGGTCCTCAGACGGTCGCTCCAGGGGTGACCTGCCATCTGACCGGAGGGCACACCGCCGGTTCGATGAGCATCGTGGTCTCCACCCGCGAGGGAGAGGCGTGTCTGTGCGGCGACCTGTTCTATGACGTGGAGGGGGCGTTGCTCCGTCAGCCGCGCACGAGCTTCACCGGCCGTTGCCAGCCGTCGGCGCTCGTCGCCGGAGAGCCGGCCCTGACCAACAACTTCACGACCTCGGTCGTCGAGGAGCTCGGCGCGGTGAAGCGGGCGCTGCGGTACCGGTTCCTCCTCCCGGCTCACGACGACCCGGCCGTCCTGGAGGATGGGCGGTATGTCGGGCGGATCACGGGCGACGTCGTCCCCGGCCCCGTGACCTTCGTGCGATCATGAGGGCCGTCTGGTACGAGGCCAATGGGGCCGCCGAGGACGTTCTGCGGATCGGTGAGCTGCCCGACCCCGAACCGCCCCCGGGATATGTCCGGGTCCGTGTCGCGGTCAGCGGGGTCAACCCGCGCGATGTGAAGCGACGTTCGGGTGTGGGTGGACGGACGATGACCGAGCCGCTGGTGATCCCGGGCGACGATGGCGCCGGAGTGATCGATCGAGTCGGATCCGGTGTGTCCGATGCGCGTCTGGGCGAACGGGTGTGGGTGCATTCCGCGACCTTTTCAGGTCCCTCCGGTACGTGCGCCGAGTTCGTCGTCGTCCCCGCGTCCCATGCCCTCACCTTGCCGGAGAACGCCGACTTCGGTGTCGGCGCATGCCTCGGCGTGCCCGCGCTCACGGCCTATCGCTGCGTCCACGCCGACGGCCCGGTCGACGGTTCGTACGTCCTGGTCACCGGTGGCGCGGGAGCGGTCGGCCACTATGCGATCGAGTTCGCCAAACACGCGGGCGCCACCGTCATCGCCACCGCCAGCACCCCTGAGAAGCAGAAGAGCGCGCGAGCGGCGGGAGCCGATCTGGTCGTCGACTACAGGGATCCTGGCGCGGCGGAGCGGATCACCGCGTTCACAGGCCCGGCGGGCGTCCACCGTATCGTGGACGTCGATTTCGGCGCGAACCTGGACCTGTCCCTCGCCGTGATCGCGGTCAATGGAACCATCGCGACCTATTCGTCGAACAGCAGACCGGACCCGATCCTGCCGTTCTATTCGTTGATGCGCCGAAGTATCACCGTCCGCACGGTCCTGGTCTTCCAGACTCCCGAACGTGAATTGGCCGCGGCCACGTCGGCCGTGTCACGGCTGCTGTCGGATGGATCGCTGACCCACCCGATCGCCGTGCGGCTGCCCCTTGACCAAGCAGCGAAGGCCCACAACCTCGTGGAAAGCGGAAAGGTCATAGGAAAGGTATTGATCCATATATAGCGGAAGGCGGTTCCGGTGATGCGTCGGCACCCGACGCTCCGGGTTCCGGCGTGGACGGGTGACGGCGAGGCGGGGCACGATACCATCTTTCGATGAAGGTCGAAGGAGTGTAAGCGTGCCCAAGAACCCGCGCCCGCCCCTGCGCCATCCGTCGCTGGACGACGTCTCACTGGTCACGGTCCTCCATGCGCTCGCCGACCCCACCCGGCTGACCATCGTCCGCACCCTTCTGAACGCAGGCGAGGGCCGCCCCTGCGGCACGTTCCCGGTGGACATCGCGCCCTCCACCCTGAGCCACCACTTCCGGGTCTTGCGCGAGGCCGGCATCATCCACCAGAGCCAGCGCGGCACTCGTCGTTGGACTTCCTTGCGGAGTGCGGAGTTCGACGAACGCTTTCCGGGCCTCCTCCAGGCGATTATGGCCCAGGAACCGAGAAGCGCCGGAGGGCATCTGTAGCCGCCCGGTGCGGCGCGCCTCCGGTGGCGGCGTGGGTGCCGGTGGCCGTGGACGGCGGCCCGCGGGCATGTGAGCAGGTCCGCCGGGCCGTCGTCGGCTACCTTGCCGCACCCGGGTACGCACGAATGTTCGAGGAGGCGGGCTTCGGCGACGTGGTCGCCCTGGCGCGCAGCCGGCCCCACCCGTCCGAACTGCTCGCCGCCGTCCCGGACGACCTGGTCCACGCGGTCGCGGCGCTCGGCGGGCCTGAGGAGGTCGCCGCGCGGCTCGCGTCCTACGCCGTCGACGAGATCACCGTCCTTCCGTGCTGCACCGCAGGTTCGTCCTGCGTGAAAAACCCCGCAGGAGGGCCCCTTGGGCGGTCCTGTAATTCGAGGGTCCGCGCCTGCGCGCCACGCTCTCCATCGACAACCCGCGCACCGCGAGGGACACGCGACGCCTCATCGCCGGCCGTGTTCCCCTCTCCGTCCTCCGGGCCGCGGATCCGGACGTACGGAGGGCGCGTTGACATGGACGCGCCCGCCGGGACGGCCGTTAGTGACGCAACGGCCGTCCCGGCGCGGTGCGATCAGAAGATCGCGATTCCCACGAGGGTGGACACGAGCAGCCCGGCCATCACCGGTACGAACGAGCGGCGGACGAGCTCCACCGCCGGGACCCGGGCGAAACCGGCCACGGCCAGCAGCGAGGACCAGGCGATCAGCACGCCGCCGCCCGCCCAGATGCAGCCCATCTGGCCGATGGCGGCGAGCAGGGCGGGGTCCATCCCGGACGCGGGGCCGAGCGTCCCGGCCAGCGAGCCGGTCAGCGGCAGCCCGGAGAAGCCGGAGCCGTCCAGACCGGTGATGATCCCGACCAGCAGCAGCGCCAGCCCGACGATGACGCCGTTGTTGGGGATCGCGCCCTCGATCTTCGCGGTCAGGTCGAACAGGAAGCCGGGGGCCTTCGCGTCCTCGCCGAGCGCCATGATCCGCCCGGCGAAGTCGGCGTTGCCGAGGAAGAAGAACCCCGCGATGGGGATCACGACGCCCATGGCCTTCATCGCGAAGACCAGCCCGTCCACCACGTGCTCGCCGCAGGACTCCAGGGCGTGCATCCGGTCCCGGGACAGCGCCGCGGCGACCAGCAGCAGGACGGCGGTGCCGCCGACGAGGGCGGCCGCGTCCGAACCGGTGACCTCGGGGACGAGGCCGGTGAACTTGCCGAGCAGCATGTAGCCGAGCAGCCCGGCCAGCACCACCGGGACGACGATCGCGTACACCTTCGACTTGAGGACGTGGCTCTCGTCGGGGGCGCCCGCGGCCGGACCGTCGGGACCCGAGCCCGAGCCCGAGCCGCCGTCCAGGGCGGCCTGGGTCATGGCGTCACCGGCCGGAGCCTTCGAGGCGTCCTTCTCGATCACCTCCTTGGTGGCGGCCGCGACGCGGCGCGGGGACAGCAGGCGCCGCCGGGGCCGTTCGAGCGTCGTGTCGGCGCCGGCCTCCCAGCGGGCCAGCAGCGCCACGTCGGGGGTGCGCATCTCGCCGCGGGTCATCAGGTAGCCGAGGACGAGCGCGACCACACCGGTGATGACCGACAGCACCATGGCGCGGTCGGCGACCTCCGGGGTGCCGACGCCCGCCGCCTTGGCGGACAGGCCGGGCGCCACCTGGAGGACGTAGTCGCTGGACAGCGCCATGCCCTGGCCCGCGATCGCGATCGCGACCCCGGCCGAGATCGGGGGCAGCCCGGCGGCGATCGCGGCGGGCAGCAGCACGGCGCCGATCAGCGGCACCGCCGGGGTGGGCCAGAAGAACAGGCTGATCACGTAGGTGATGCCCGCGATGACCCAGAACGAGGAATGGCCGTTGCGCATGACGCGGCGGAACGGCGCGATCATCCGCCGGTCCGCGCCGATCCCGCGCAGCGCGCCCAGCAGCGCCGTGACCAGCGCGATGATCAGGAAGATGTTGAACAGTTCGGTGGCCGCGACGAGGCTGGCGTTGAAGACGGCCTGGAGCCCGCGGACGGGGCTGCCGTCGTAGGCGAGCGCGGTGCAGAACGTGGCGACGATCGCGGGGATGACGACGTTCTTGCGGGCGATCATGACCGCGATGATCACGATGATGCCGGAGAGGAAGACCCAATGGGCGGCGCCTAGTTGCACGCCACCACCTCCTTGTCGACCGGATGGGGGGTAGGAGGCCTGGCTGGTCAGGTTGCAGTGACCTTCCCCTGATCGCCGGACACCGGACAATGAGGAAGCTGCACAGCGCATCCATGAGCGTTTTGTGCAGCGTGACGTGTTCGCTCCGAGAGGAACGGCGGCCTCCGGGACGCGGGCCAGCGGATTGTGCGACCTGCCCACGGATCATCGACGATCTTCAGCGAAGCGTCCATTCCGGATGCCGGGGGCCGATCCGGACACTGGGAGCATGCACCCACCGCCTCCAGGCCACGCGGACGCCTCCGACCGGGCGCGAGCACCGGAACGCGGGCCGACGATCTCGACGCGCGGGATGGTCGCGTCCAGCCACCCGGCGGTCAGCCAGGCCGGGGTCCGCGTCCTGGAGGACGGCGGCAACGCCGTGGACGCCGCGCTCGCCATGGCGGCGATGTCGTGGCTCGTGCTGCCCGGGCAGTGCGGGATCGGCGGTGACGCGTTCGCGCTGGTGCGCCGTCCGGACGGGACGGTCACCGCGTTCGGCGGCAGCGGCTTCGGCCCGGACGGCGGCGAACCCGCCTTCTACCGCGACCGGGGCCTGGACGCGCTCCCGATGGACGGTCCGCTCGCCGTCGCCGTCCCGGGGGCGGTCGCCGCGCTCGCCGCGTTGCACGCCGACTCGGCGTCCTGGGAACTGACCAGGCTCTGGGGACCGGCCGCCGACCACGCCGAACGCGGGCTGCCCTGCACCCACAAGACCCGGAACGACATCCTCGAACGGCGCGCGGCCCTGTCCCGGGACGCCGGCGCCGCGTCCGTCTTCCTCCCGGACGGCGTACCCCTGCGCGTGGGCGCGCCGCTCCGGCAACCGGACCTGGCCGCCACGATCCGCCGCGTCGCCGCCGATCCCGCGTCGTTCTACACCGGTGAGCCCGCCGAACGCGCCGTCGCCGCGCTGAACGAAGGCGGCGCCCCGTTCAGCGGCGAGGAGTGGGCCGCGTCCGGCGAGGCGCTCACCGGCGACGCCCTCACCTGCACGTACCAGGGCCTGACCCTGCACCTGACGCCGCCTCCCACGCCCGGCTGGATGGTGATCCAGCAGGCGCTGCTGAACGACGGCGTCCTCGCGGAGGCGCCCTGGCTGTCGGCCGAGGCCGTCGGACGGGCCGCCGACGCCGCGCGGCTGGCCTTCGCCGACCGGTTCGCGGGGTGCGGATCGGACAACGACCACTGGCGGACGCTGCTCACCAAGGACGCCGTGGACGCCGCGCGCGAACGCCTCGCCGCCCGTGACCTCCCGGCGCCGGCGCGCCCGCACGTCCCGGTGGACGGCGACACGACCTCCATGGTCGCGGTCGACGCGGACGGCATGGCGGTGAGCCTGATCCATTCGCTCGCGTTCACGTTCGGCGCCCGCTTCACGGTGCCCGGGACGGGGATCGTCCTGAACAACCGGCTGGGACGCGGCGCGTACCTGATCGACGGCCATCCCAACGAGGTGCGGCCGCGCCGCCGTCCCCTGCACACCCTCAACGCGTGGCTGGTCACCGGCCGGGACGGCGCGCTCCGCCATGTCGGCAACACGCCCGGCGGGGACGGCCAGGTCCAGTGGAACATGCAGCTGATCTCGCATCTCCTCGACCATGGCCTCGACCCGGCCACGGCGGTGAGCGCGCCCCGTTTCACCGTCCACCCGGGCAGCGACGCCGACGTCATCGGCGAGCCGCCGGAGCTGCGCGTCGAGTCGCGCCTCGGGACGGAACGCGTGGAACGGCTGCGCGAGCTGGGGCACGACGTCCGCGTCCAGGGGCCGTGGGCGGGCGGCGGGAGCGCGCAGGTCGTCTCGGCCGACACCGGCACGGGCGCGCTGCTCGGCGCCTCCGATCCTCGCCAGGACGGGGTGGCGCTCGGTGTCCTCTGACGAAACCCTCGCGGCCCCGCGCCCGCAGGGCGACTACGTTCCGGCGGTCATCGTCCCGTACGCCCAGGGTCTGCGCCTGGTGACCAGCGCGGGCATGACGCCGCGCCGCGACGGCGTGCTGACCGTGACGGGCCTCGTCGGCCGCGAGGTCGAACTGGTCACGGCACGCGATGCCGCCGCGCTCGCCGCCCGCAACGCGGTCGCCGCCGTCGCGTCGGCGGCCGGTGGACGCGAACTCATCCGCGCATGGCTGCGCATGACCGTCTATGTGGCCTGCGCGGACGGCGTCACCGAACTGTCGGCCGTCGCGGACGGCGCGTCCGCGGCCCTCGCCTCCCTCACCCCGGACGTGCCCTTGCCCGCGCGCAGCGCCATCGGCGTCCGCGCACTCCCCGGCGGCGCGCCCGTGGAGATCGAACTGACCGCACTCGCCGCAGGCCAAGAGCGACCCGGAACGGAGAACCGCTGAGCATGCCCTACAGCCGACCGGAGACCCGGCCACCGCACTCCGGGCTCAACCTCGTCGCGGGCGAGTGGACGCCCGCCGCCGACGGACGCCGGTTCGAGCGCCGCAACCCGGCCGACCTGAGCGACCTGGTCGGGACGTTCCCCGACTCGTCCGCCGACGACATGGCCGCCGCGATCGCGGCGGTGGAAGAGGGCGCGGAGGAGTGGGCCGCCGCGTCCCCCGAGCGCCGCGCGGGCGTCCTGGAGGCGGCGGCGCGCTGGCTGGAGGACCGGGCGGACGAGCTCACGGTCGAGCTCGTCCGGGAGGAGGGCAAGACCCGCGCCGAGGCCGCGATGGAGACCGGCCGCACACCCAAGAACCTGCGGTTCTACGCGGGCGAGGCGCTTCGCATCACCGGGCGCAGCTACCCGGCGGACGACGGCGGCCTCGTCTACACGCGGCCCGAACCGGTCGGGGTGGTCGGTGCGATCACGCCGTGGAACTTCCCGCTGAACATCCCGTCGCGCAAGCTCGGACCGGCGCTCGCCGCAGGGAACGGGGTGGTGTTCAAGCCGTCGCCGGTCACCCCGTTGCTCGCGCAGCGGCTGGTGGAGGCGCTGCTCGCGGGCGGGCTGCCGCCGCGGGCGATCGCCCTCGTCCAGGGCGGCGCGGCGCCCGGTGCCGCGCTCGCCGCCGACCCGCGCGTGGCGGCGGTGACGTTCACCGGCTCCACCGAGGTGGGACGCGCCATCCACGCGAGCGTCGGCCCGTCCCGGCGCGTCCAGTTGGAGATGGGCGGCAAGAACCCGGTGATCGTCCTGGACGACGCCGACCTCGACCGCGCCGCGCAGATCATCGTGAAGGGCGCGTTCGGGCTCGGCGGCCAGGCGTGCACGGGCACCAGCCGCGTCATCGTCCACGAGTCCGTGCACGACGCGCTGCTGGAGAAGGTCGTCGCGCTCGCCGAGTCCCGGACGGTCGGCAACGGCCTGCACGACGGCGTCACCATGGGGCCGCTCGCCGCGGACTTCCAGCTCGAGAAGGTCCTGGAGTACGTCCGGATCGGGCAGGACGAGGGCGCCAAGCTCGTCACCGGCGGCGCCAGGCTGGACGACGCGTCCGGATACTTCGTCTCCCCGGCGGTCTTCACCGACGTCACCCCGGAGATGCGGATCGCCCGCGAGGAGATCTTCGGCCCCGTGCTGGCGTTCCAGCGCGTGTCCGGCCTGGACGAGGCGGTCGCGCTCGCCGACGCCACCCCCTACGGGCTGTCCGCCGGCATCGTCACCCGCGACATCGAGCGCGCGTTCGCCTTCGCCCGCCGGATCCGCACCGGCCTCGTCAAGATCAACCAGCCGACCACCGGAATGGCGATGACCGTCCCCTTCGGGGGCTTCAAGGAATCCAGCACGCAGACGTTCAAGGAGCAGGCCGGGGACTCGATGATGCTCTTCTACACGCAGGAGAAGAGCGTCTATCTCTCGCCGTGAGCGCCGCTGAACGGCCGCTGAACCCCCTGGTCGGGACGGTGCACAGTGCACATGGCGATCCCGTCTCCGTGTGCGTTCCGGCCATGGCGGGCGCGCGCCGCCTCAACCTAGCGTGACACTGCGGAGAAAGGCCGAGAAAGGAGCCTTGAAATGGCGGAACTGCTGACCAAGGAAGAATTTCGCGCGGAACTCCAGAATGCCATCAAGGGCCGGGAGGCGAAGAACGCCTCGTTCAGCCGCGCCTGGGCGGACGGTGAGCTGAAGCGCGAGCACTTCGCCCGCTGGGCGGAGAACCACTACCACTACGTGGGCCCGTTCGCGGACTACCTGGCCTACGTCTACGCCAACATCCCCGACGAGTTCACCGGGGCCAAGGACTTCACGCTGCAGAACATGTACGAGGAGGAACTGGCCGACATCCGGCACACCGACCTCCTCATCCGGTTCGCCGAGGCGTGCGGCACCACCCGGGAGCGCGTCGAGGACCCGAACAACATGAACCCGGTCACCCGCGGCCTCCAGGCGTGGTGCTACTCCGTCGCGATGCGCGAGCACTTCGTCGTCGCCACCGCCGCGCTGGTGGTGGGGCTGGAGTCGCAGGTGCCGAGCATCTACAAGAAGCAGATCGTGCCGCTGCGCGAGGTGTACGGGTTCACCGAGGACGAGATCGAGTTCTTCGACCTGCACATCACCTCGGACGTGGTGCACGGCGAGCGCGGCTACCAGATCGTGCTCGACCACGCCGACACCCCGCAGCTCCAGCAGCGCTGCCTCCAGATGTGCCGGTGGGGCGCGGAGATGAGGTTCTCCTACACGCAGGCCCTCTACGACACCTACGTCAAGCCCGACCTGGTCGGCGCCGAGGGCTGACCCGTCCGGCGACGCCCGGCGGCGGAACGCGCACCCCTTCCGCCGCCGGGCGCCCCGCGACCGCGAAACGCACGCGAAGGAACGACAGGGAGAGCGATGACGACGGACCACTGGGTGGAGGCCGCCGCCCTCGCGGACGTGCGGCGCCGCAAGCGGCTCGCGGTCACCGTGGAGGGACGGGACATCGGGCTGTTCCTGGTCGGCGAGACCGTGTACGCGCTGGACGACGTCTGCGTCCACAAGCAGCGGCGGCTGACCAAGGGGACGCTGCTGGCCGGCCGGGTGATCTGCCCGGGGCACCAGTGGAAGATCGACCCCGCCACCGGCGAGATCGAGGACCGCGACGAGTGCCAGCCGACCTACCCCGTCCGCGTCGAGGACGGCGTCGTCTACGTGGACCCGGGAACGGCCCCCGCGCCCGAGCCCGTGCCCGCGCTCACGGAGGAGCAGTCATGATCGAGACCGTCATCGTCGTGGGGGCCGGGCAGACCGCCGCCGTGGCCGCCCGCACGCTGCGCCGCCGCGGCTTCGACGGCCGGCTCACCATCGTCGGGGACGAGCCCGAGCGCCCGTACCAGCGTCCGCCGCTGTCCAAGGAGTACCTCGTCGGCGACCACGACCGGGACGAGCTGTTCCTGCTCACCCCGGAGTGGTGCGAGGACACGTCCGTCGACCTGCGCCTGAACACCCGGGTGACCGGTGTGAACCCCGCCGGCCGCGCGGTCGAGTACGCCGACGGGACGTCCGAGACCGCCGACGCCGTCCTGATCGCGACGGGCGGACGGCCGCGCCTCCTGCCCGGTGTGGAGGGCGCCCGCGTCCGGTACCTGCGGACCCTCGCCGACGCCGACCGGCTGCGCGCCGAGCTGCGCCCCGGGACCCGGCTGATCGTCATCGGGGCCGGGTTCATCGGCTCGGAGATCGCGTCCACGGCGCGCGAGCTGGGCGCCGCCGTCACCGTGATCGAGCAGGCCGCGCAGCCCCTCGCCGCGACGGTCGGCCGGACGATGGGGGACGCCCTCGCCGCCCTCCACCGCAGCGCCGGAGTCGACCTGCGCACGGGCGAGAAGGTCGAGTCGTACCGGGAGACGGGCGACGCCGCACTGGTCACCACGTCCGGCGGGACGACCTTCGAGGGCGACCTGGTGCTGGTCGGCATCGGCATGGTGCCCAACTCCGAGTTCCTCGCCGGCGCGTCCATCGAGCTCACCGGCGACGGCGCCGTGGCGGTCGACGAGTACTGCCGCACGAACCAGCCGGGGATCTACGCGGCCGGTGACGTCACGGCCTTCCACCATCCGCTCTTCGGCCGGCGCGTCCGCGCCGAGCACTTCGACAACGCCAACGCGCAGGGCATGGCCGCCGCCAAGAACATCCTGGGGAAGAAGGCCGCGCACGCGTCGTCCCCCTGGTTCTGGTCCGACCAGTTCGGACGGAACCTCCAGTACACCGGGCACCCGTCCGGCGCCGATCAGATGGTGGTGCGCGGCCGGGTCGACGACTTCGACTTCGTGGCCTACTACCTGGCCGGGGGCGTGCTGACGGCCGCCTTCGGCATCGACCGGGGTGGTGAGATCGCGGTCGCGCGGGAGCTGATCGCCGCGCGGCTGGCCCCCGACCCGGGCGTCCTGCGCGACGAGGACGCCGACCTGACCGAACTGCTGGGCTGAGGGGCTCTCAACGTGGAGAACGAGCTGGAATTCCTGTACGTGGCGCGCTCGGGGCAGGTGCCCGAGGGCGTGGTGCGCCGCTTCTTCGTCGGGGACGACGACCAGTGGGAGATCGCCGTGGCCCGCTCCGAGGGCGAGGTGCACGCGATGTCGAACTACTGCACGCACCTGGACTGCCTGCTGTCGTCCGGCCGGGTCACCGAGGACGGCCTGCTGTGCTCCTGCCACGGCAGCGTCTTCGACTACGCCGACGGCGAGCCGCTCTCCCCGCCCGCGACCAAGCCGATCGAGATCTACCCGATCAAGGAGGAGGACGGGAGGATCTGGGTCGCGATCCCGCCGGGCGCCCGCCCACCCGGCCCGCGCAGGCGGCGGGCGGGCAGTGGTCGCTGACGACCTCGCCGTGGAGGGCGAGCCACGGAAGGGGAGCCCGGGAGCCCGCTGGACGGCGCTGCTCCCGCTCTCGCTCGCCACCTTCACCGGCACGCTCGCCAACACGATCGTCAACGTGCCGCTCAGCATGATCATGGACGAGCTGGGAGTGCCGGTCCCGGCGGGCTCCCTGCTCGTGGTGGGGTTCACCGTCACGTTCGCGGTGCTGCTGCCGATCTCCGGCTGGCTGGGCGACCGGTACGGGCACCGCCGCGTCCTCATGGCCGCGACCGTCCTCCTGGGCCTGGCCTCGGCGACCGCCGCCCTGGCCCACGGCCTCCCCGCGCTGGTCGCGATCCGGGCGGCGCAGGGCGCCGCGACCGCCGCGATCCTGCCGACGGTGATGTCGCTGATCGCGCGGCTCTTCGAGGGGGCGGGACGGGCACGGGCGCTGAGCGTGTGGGCCGCGATGAACGGCATCGGCCAGGCCGCGGGGCCGACGGTCGGCGGCACCCTCGCGACCGCGCTCGGCTGGCGCGCGGTGTTCTGGCCGATCCTGCCGCTCGGCCTGGCCTCGGCGGTCATGGCGTTCCGCATGGTGCCGCGGGACCGTCCCCGCGCCGTCCCGCTCGAATGGCGGGGCGCGGTGCCCCTCACGCTCGCCGCCGGGTTCGGCCTGATGGCGGCATCGGCGGTGGCCCCGCTGGGCCTGGCCTCCCCGGCCGTCTGGGGCGGGGCGCTGGCGGGCGTCCTGGCCGGCGTGGTGTTCCTGCTGGCCGAACGCGGGCGCAAGGACGCCTTCCTCCCGCCCCGCCTCCTCCTGGAGGTCCGCTACCTGCGTTCCTGCCTGACCGTGCTGGCGCAGATGTTCTGCCTGGGCGCGTCACTGCTGGGCGTCCCGCTGTACCTGACGACCGAACGGGACGTGCCGACGATGACCGCCGGCTTCCTGCTCCTCTGCCTGCCCCTGGCGATGTCCCTCCTGGCCCCGGTCGTGGGGATCCTGCTGGGACGCCTGGGCGCGCGCCCCGTCCTGCGCACCGGCCTCGTCCTCCTGGTCGGAGGCCAGGCGCTCGTCGGCGCGGTCCTCACGACTCTGTACGGCGTGCCGCTCCTGCTGGTGGCGCTGCTCGTCACCGGGACGGGCGTGGCGCTGGTCCAGACCCCGGCCGCCAACGGCGCGACCCGTTCCCGCGCGGGCCGGTACGGCGCGGGCCTCGGCCTGTTCAACCTGCTGCGCTTCGGCGGCTCGGCCCTCGGCGCGGCGTGGGTCGCGGCCGTTCTCGACCAGGGCCTCGGCTACGGCGTCGTCTTCGCGGGCTGCGCGGCGATCGCCGCCCTGGGCCTCCTCGGCTCCTTCGCTGGAGCCGACCCCGCCTAGCCTCAGCGCCGCCGGGCGGGCGGGGTCAGCTCGTCCGCCAGGTTCTGCGTCACCGAGCTGAGCGTCTCGATGTGGTGCGCCAGCCAGAACATGAACTGCGTCTCGGCCGCGCGGATGTCCATGCGGAGCGCCCGCGACGCCCGGTCCAGCTTGTAGAGCATCGTGTTGCGGTGCAGGTTCAGTGACCGGGCCGCCGCGTTCAGGTTCCCGGCCGCCTTGATGTAGGCCAGCACGATCGGTTCGAGGTCCCCGCCGCCCGCCTGCCGCAGCGGGGTGAGGGTCTCGGCCGCGAACGCCCGTGCCTCCGCGCTGCCCGCGACCTCCTTCAGCGCCGCGAACACCCGCAGGTCGTCGTAGCCGCAGACGTTCTCCGCGCCGGTCTGCCAGGCCAGCCCCATCGCCAGCCGCGCCTCGTAGTAGCTGGTCGCGACGCCTGCCGCGCCCTGTCCTGGACGTCCGTGCGTGACCCGCACGTCCTCGCCCAGCGCGGGCACCAGCCGGCGCCGCAGCCGCTGCGCGAACCGGCCCGCCTCCTGCCGTCCCTCCAGGGGTTCACCGGACGCGGCCAACTGCCGGATCACCACGATGTTGGAGCCGATCGCCGCCGTCAGGGTGGTGCCGTCCGGCTCCATCGCCTGCGCGATCCGGATGGCGGCGACCTTGCGGCGCATGTAGTCGCGCCCGACCGGCAGCAGGTCCGACGCCGAGACCACGTGCACCGCGTAGTGCCCGCTGACGTCGAAGCCGTGGTGCCGGGCCCGGGCGCCCAGCTCGTAGGGGTCGGCGAACCGGCCGTGCACCAGCGCCTCGACGAAGTCGCCGCGCGCCCGCTCCTCGGCGACCCGGACGGAGTGCTGGCGCAGCATCTCCGAGCCGGTCAGCGTGGCGCCGTGCTCGGCGATCACGCGGTGCTGGGCGAGGTCGTGGGCGTCCGGCGGCCAGGACCGTTCCACCAGCACCAGCCGCCCGTACGGGTCGCCGCCGAACACGATCGGCGTCACCAGCACCCGCACCGGGTCGGCGTCCGGGTCGGGACGCAGGTCGAGTTCGGCGGGACGGCCGTCCTCCCCGGTCACGTCCGGCGGGAGCACCGCGAGGAGCGGATCGGGGTCGAACGGTTCGTCGCAATGGGGTTGCTCGCAGGCCAGGCGCTCGCCGTCGTCGTCCAGGATGAGCACCGGGCAGCGGGCCATGTTGGCGATCGCCCGCGCCATGGCCGGGACGCCGGCGCCCTGCGACAGCACGTCCCCCAGCGTCCGGTGCACGCGCGCGCCGTACTCCAGGACGTGCGACGCCTGCGCCAGCGCCTTCTGCCCGACCAGGCGGCTCACCGCCCGGTAGTCGGCCTCCTCGCGCAGCGACAGCAGCGGCAGCCCGACCCGGTCGGCGGTGCGGGCGGCGGCCTGGAGGTCGCACCGGATGCCCGGCTGCTGCCAGGCCAGCACCGCCGCCGCCCCGCGCCGCCACAGCTCACCGATCAGGGCGCCCGCGTCGTCCGCCGCCGCCAGCATCGGCGCGGGCAGATGGATGGCGATGCCGCCGAGGTCGGGGGTGCCGGCGTCCTCGGCGTACCGGCGGGTCTCCGACAGCGGCAGGCACCAGGACACCGTGCGGTGCAGGCCGCTCTCGCCCGCCACCAGCCCGCCCCGCAGCAGCGGCTCGGCCAGCAGCGCCTCTACCGTGATCCGCCCGTCGCCCGCCCCGTCGGCGTGGTCGGTTTGTGCCATGTGCCCACATCCCATCCCGGTGGTTCGGCAGAGTGTACATAGTCCGATTTGACCGAAGTCGCGGAGACTTGCTGCCGTGGCCGCCCGACGGCGGGGCGCGGTGATGGAGGCGCATCCCTTTTCATCGCCCTCCCATAATGCGGCACAAATAAATGCCGGGCAACAGTGGAAACAAAAAGGAAACGGCGGCGAAACGGCGCCGGGTCCGGCAATTGTCGGTGCGCAGAGGAAGAATGGATGGAGGACGGATGCAGACCGTTCATCGGCTGACCCTGGAGGACGCCCTGGTCCTGCTGGAGGCCGCCGAGGCCGAGGCGAAGCGGATCGGGGTCGCGGAGACGATCTGCATCGCCGACGACGGCGCGCACCCGATCGCGCTGCACCGGATGACCGGGGCGCGGCTCACCGGCGTCGAGATCGCGATCGCCAAGGCGTTCACCGCCGCCGGTCACCAGCGCGACACGCACAAGTTCAACGAGCCCCCGAACGGTCCCGCGCTGCCCGGCAACGAGGCGTTCGGGATCAACCAGATGCATCCCGGCAAGTTCGCGATCTTCGTGGGCGGCTTCCCGATCGTGTACGAGGGCCAGGTCATCGGGGCCGTCGGCGTCAGCGGCGGCAACGGCGAGCAGGACAAGGCCGTGGGCGCGGCCGCGCTGAAGGCGTTCGAGGAGAAGATCGCCCCCAAGGCCGCCACCACCTGAGGACCACGCCGGGCCGCGGCGTGTCCGGCCCCTCCGGGCGTGCTGCCGGGAAGGCCAACACGCCGCGGGTCAGCGTCGCGGTGCCACCGAGGACGGCGCCGCGGCCGTGGCCAGAACGCGCTCCGAGGCCGCGGCCGCGGCCAGGACGAGCGCGTCCTCGTGGCGGCGGCCGACGATCTGCAGGCCGACCGGGGCGCCGCCGGCCCAGCCCGCCGGGACCGAGACCGCCGGATGCCCGGACAGGTTGAACGGGAACGTGACCGCCAGCGCGCCCCAATGGTCCACCGGACGGCCCGCGATCTCGGTCGGCATCGGGCCCTCGGCGGGGAACGCGGGCACCTGGGTCGCCGGGGTCAGCAGCAGGTCGAAGCGCCCGAACGCCTCGGCCAGGGTCGCGACGAGCCGGTTCCGTGTCCGGTGCGCGTCCACCAGCGCGTCAGCGCTGAGAGCCGCCGCCGCGTCCCCGTAGCCGCGCACCGTCGGATGGACGTCCGCCAGCTTGCCGGGCGGGGCCGCGCGTAGTTCGGCGTGCACGTCCGGGACGGACAGCGTCCGGTACGCGGCACCGCACGCGCCGTCCACCCGCACCTCCGCCGCCACGCGACGCATGCCCGTCTCCGCGATGAGCTTCCCCGCCGCCGCCTCGACCACGGCGGCCACCTCGGGATCGCAGGGCGCGTTGCCCAGGTCGGGCGTCCACGCCACGCGCAACCCGGCCAGTTCGACGCGACTCAGCGACGCCTCGAACGGTTCCGGGGGCGCGGGCAGCGAGGCCCGGTCGTAGTCGTCCGTGCCGCACACGCAGTCGAGGACGCGAGCGGTGTCGGCCACCGTTCTCGTGAGGACGCCGTAATGGTCGTTGTCGGCCGTTCCCCAATGGCGAGGGCCTCGGGGGACGCGCCCGAACGTCCCCTTGAACCCGACGAGCCCGCAGTACGAGGCGGGGATGCGCAGCGAACCGGCCCCGTCCGTGCCCGTCGCGACCGGGACCATCCCGGCGGCCACGGCGGCGGCCGAGCCACCGCTGGAACCGCCGGGCGTCAGGTCCCGGTTCCACGGGTTGCGGGTGACGCCGTGCAGCGCGGACGCGGTGAACGACGCGCGCCCGAACTCCGGTGACGCGGTCACCCCGACCGGGACGGCCCCGGCCGCGACGGCCCGCGCGACCAGCGTGGACGTGTGATCGGCGATCCGCCCGGCGTGCAGCGTGCTGCCCATCGCGAACGGCCAGCCCGCGACGGCGTGCAACTCCTTCACCCCGAGGGGGACACCGGCCAGCGGCCCGGGGTCCTCGCCCCGGGCCACCCGCTCGTCGATCTCGCGCGCCCGGGCGAGCGCGCCCTCCGCGTCCACATGGACGAACGCGTTCAGCCCGGGGTCCAGCTCGGCGATCCTGGCCAGGGCCTCCCGGACGGCCTCGCGGGCGCCCAGCCTCCCGGCCCTGACCAGCTCCGCCGTCTCGATCACGGTGCGGCCCGCGGCGCCGTCCCTCACGGGATCACCGACACGATCGCGGTCGCCACCACCAGCCCGGTCACCACCGGGACGAACAGCCGCCTGGCCAGGTCGACCACCGACACCCCGGTGAGCCCGGCGACCACGATCAGCGAGGACCAGATGACCAGCGTGCCGCCGCCCGTCCAGCTGGCACCGTTCTGCGCGATCGCGGCCAGGGTCGCGGTGTCGGCGCCCGAGCCGTCGCTCAGCGAGCTCGCGAGCTGACCGGTGAACGGCAGCCCGGGCCAGCCGTTGCCGTCCAGGCCGATCACCATCCCGACCAGCAGCATGGCGAACGAGGCGACCAGCGGGACGTCCGGGATGTGCGGCTGCACGTGCGCGATCGCGTCCAGCAGGAAGGCGGGCGCCTTGGCGTCCTCCGGCAGGCCGAGGATCTCGCCGGAGTAGTCCGACAGGCCCACGTAGACGAAGCCGGCGATCGGGATCACCACGCCCATCGTCCGGAACGCGAAGGCGATGCCCTCGGTGAAGTGCGAGCCGACCTCCTCCAGCCAGCCCTTCCGGTTCGCGATGATCGCGATCACCACCAGCGCCAGCGCGGACGTGCCGCCGACCAGCGGCGCCCCCGCGCCGTCGTCGATGTTCGGCACCAGCGAGGTGAACCGTCCCAGCAGCATGAACACCAGCAGGACCGCGAACAGCGCCGGCACGGCGATCGCGACCGTCCGCGCGGCCTTGGACGGGCGCGCGGGTCCGTCGTCCCCGGACGCCACGTCCGGCCTGGTCAGCGTGGCGGTCCCGCCGCCCCCGCCGCCGTCGCCCGTCGCCGCGGCCGTCCCGGACACGGTGTTCTCGGACGCGGTCCCCGTACCCGCGGCGCCTCCGGCGGCCGTGGTCTCGGAGACCGGCAGGGTGATGGCGGCGGAGGCGATCGGATCGAGCATCTTCGTGCGCACGTCCCGCAGGTAGGCGACGGCCAGCGCGACCACTCCCGCGATCAGCGAGATGACCAGCGCCCGGTCGGCGATCGCCCCGGCCGCGACGTCCGCGCCCTCGGCGGACAGGCCCGGCGCCACGCCCATGATGTAGTCCGAGCCGAGCGCCATGCCCTGCCCGGTGATCGCGATGGCCAGGGCGGCGCCGAACGGGGCCAGCCCCGACCGCACGGCGGCGGGCAGCAGGATCGCGGCGATCAGCGGCAGCACGGGCGTCGGCCAGAACGACAGCGACAGCAGGAACGTCACCACCGCCAGCACGACGTACGAGATGTGCCCGTTGCGGAACAGCCCCCGCAGCGGACGGATCATCAGGACGTCCGCGCCGAGCCCCCGCATCGCCCCCAGCATGGCGGTGACCAGCGCGATGATGACGAAGATGGACAGCAGTTCGCGGGTGGCGACGATCGCGCCGGTGAAGATCGCGGCCAGCCCCGTGACGGCGCTGCCGGCGTAGGCGGTGGCGGTGACGAAGGTGGCGGCCACGGCGATGGCGACGACGTTCCGCTTCGCGACCACCGTGGCGATGATCGCGGCGAGTCCCAGGAGATAGATCCAGTGTGCTGCTGACAAGGCTTCACCTGTCCAAGTGGGGGAGGAGGCCGGGGCACGGTCAAAGCCGAGTTGCGGGCGTGTTACGTTGGGTTTTGACGGGGCCGGACGGAATTACTGTGGTGCGGTGACTCTCGCGGATCACATTATCCGGCGACCATAAGAAAAACGCACAAAAGCAGCCCCGTGAATTGTGCATTGTGCCGATGCGCGTCCCGCGCGTGCTCG
This sequence comes from Actinomadura sp. SCN-SB, assembly GCF_043906805.1. NCBI lineage: Bacteria > Bacillati > Actinomycetota > Actinomycetes > Streptosporangiales > Thermomonosporaceae > Actinomadura > Actinomadura sp. SCN-SB. The sequence continues at coordinate 90,598 of NZ_JBIMPP010000009.1, forward strand.
ACCACGCCCCGGAGCCGGCCTAGGCGGCCCGGACGGCTGGAGCGCCCAGGTTCCGGCAGAGGCTCTCGAAGAACCCGATCGTCTGGTCGCCCGGCCACGAGACCCAAGAATGCGCGGCACTGTCAGTGCTCATGGCGCTACGTCCGGTGTATCTCCCGGTGGTCCGCCTGGTCGATGCCGCCGGGCCCGGCCGGAGACGGTTCGGCCCAGGACGCGAAGATTCCGTTGTTGCCGATGCCGGGGTATCCGCGGGTGCGCCGGATTCGGTGACGATGTTGACGTCATCGGCGGCACCGGGCACGTGAAGGCCCTGTAGGTGCACGGGGTTCGGGGTAGTGGCGTGGCGCGGCCAACGCCTGGTCATACAAGCATATTGTTTGTTGAACACTTGTATCGTACCGTGGTGGGCGTGGGAGGCGATGGGTCACCGGCGAACGACGTGCGGTCGTGCGAGTTCGCCGCGCGTGGCGTGACAGGAGCCGGCCCGCTCACCATCGACGGTCCCGGGTCGCAACGGGAGCGGCGTATCCCGACATCGGACGCCGCCGCCCGCAAGGGCGACTCCGACCCGCCTGCCTGATTCCTTCCGGCCGCGAGGCCACCGGCCCTGCTACCACGGCACGGTCTCCGCAGAGTTCCCTCCGGGACGGCACGCCTCGGTGATGACAGCCGACGCTGCCGTGTTCCGGCATGCCGCCGTTCTTCGCCCGCACGCTCGCCTCGTCGCGGCGTGGACTGGACGGCGGTGGCGTTCACCGACCCGCCACACACCCCCAAGGCGTTCTCATGTCCAGAACGATCACCCACCCCATCGAAGTGTCCGGACTGGTCAAGACCTTCGGCTCCACCCGCGCACTGGACGGGCTCGACCTGTGCGTCCGTACCGGAGAGGTGCACGGCTTCCTCGGCCCCAACGGCGCCGGAAAGTCCACCACCATCCGGATCCTGCTGGCCCTGCTGCGAGCCGACGCGGGCGAGGTCCGGCTGTTCGGCGGCGACCCCTGGAGGGACGCGGTGCGGCTGCATCGCCGTGTCGCCTACGTACCCGGCGATGTCGACCTGTGGCCCAACCTCACCGGTGGGCAGGCGATCGATCTGCTGGCGCGGCTTCGGGGCGGGCTCGACAGGGCACGCCGTGAGCGGCTGTGCGACCGGTTCGACCTGGACACCTCCAAGAAGGGACGTGCCTACTCCAAGGGCAACCGGCGGAAGGTGGCCCTGGTGGCCGCGCTGGCCTCCGACGCCGAGCTGCTGATCCTGGACGAGCCCACCGCCGGCCTGGACCCGCTGATGGAGGCGGTCTTCCAGGAGTGCATCGCCGAGGCCAAGGCGGAAGGGCGCACGGTGCTGCTGTCCAGCCACATCCTCGCTCAGGTCGAGAGACTGTGCGATCGGGTGAGCATCGTCCGTCAGGGCAAGGTCGTCGAGAGCGGCGCGCTCAGTGAGATGCGGCACCTGACCCGCACGACGATCGAGGCCGAGACCGAGCGTCCCGTCACCGGGCTGGGCGAACTGCCCGGGGTCCACAACGTTCACGGCGGCGACCGGCAGGTACGGTTCGACATCGACGGCGAGTACATCGGCATCGTCATCCCGCGGCTGGCCGAGTTCGGCCTGCGCGCGCTGATCAGCCAGCCGCCCACGCTGGAGCAGCTGTTCCTGCGGCACTACGGCGATGAACTGGCCGACAACGGCGTACCGGCCGGGCCGGAGACCGACCGCGCCTCCGCGCGGGACGGGGAGGTCTCTTGATGACCGCCGTCACCGACGCTCCCACCGTGGCGGCCCGTGGCCGGGGCGGCGGGAGCACACTGACCGGCACCGGGACGCTGGTGCGTTTCATGCTCCGCCGCGACAGGATCCGCATACCGGTCTGGCTGTTCGCGCTGACCCTGGGCACCGTGGGCACGGCGTCCAACCTGGTGACCACCTACGACACGCCCGCGGGCCGGCAGTCCCGGGCCGACCTGGTGGACAGCCCCGCCGGCATCGCCTTCAGCGGTCCCGGCCACGGGCTGGATGACTACACCTACGGCGCCATGCTGGCCAACGAGATCCTCGGCTTCGTAGCGATCTTCGTGGCGCTGATGAGCGTGCTCCTGTTCACCCGGCACACCAGGACCGAGGAGGAGGCCGGACGGGCCGAGCTGGTCCGTGCCGGCGTGGTCGGCAGGCACGCCCCCCTCACCGCGGCTCTGATCGTGGTGGGCGGCGCCAACGTCGCGCTGGGGCTGCTGATGACGCTCTTCCTGGGCGGCAGCGGTATCGAGAGCATCACCTGGAAGAGTTCGCTGCTCTTCGGCGCCTCCCTGACCGCCGTGGGACTGGTCTTCACCGCGGTCGCGGCCCTCACCGCCCAGGTGACGGAATACGGCCGTGGCGCGGCCGGCATGGCGGGCGCGGCGATCGGCGTCGCCTACATGCTGCGCGCGGCCGGTGACATGACCGCGGGCGCGCTGTCCTGGCTGTCGCCGATCGGCTGGGCGCAGGTCACCAAGGTCTACGTCGACGATCGGTGGTGGCCGCTGCTCCTGGCCCCGGCGGTGACGGTCATCCTGCTCGCCGCGGCGTTCGTGGTGACCGGGCGGCGTGACGTGGGGGCCGGCCTGATGTCGTCGCGATCCGGCCCGCGCACCGCCGAGGGGTTTCTCGGTACCGCGCTCGGGTCCGCGTTGCGGCTGCACCGCGCGAACCTGTTCTGGTGGGCCGTGTCGATGGCCGTGCTCGGCGGCTCCTACGGCGCGTTCGCCGGCGATGTGGAGGAGGCGATCGGCGACAACGAGGCCATGCGGGAATGGGTGGCGACCCTCCCCGGCGGCGACCTCACCGAGCGGTTCCTCAGCGTGATCGTGATGATGATGGCGACCGTCGTCGGGGTCTACGTGGTCCTCGGCCTGCTCAAGCCGCGTACCGAGGAGACCTCGGGGCGTGCCGAACCGCTGCTGGCCACCGCCCTGTCCCGCACGCGCTGGCTCGCCTGCCACCTGGCCGTCGTCTTGGGCGGCAGCGTGGTGGTCCTGCTGCTCACCGGGGTGGTCACCGGATTCGTCGCCTCGTTCACCGTCGATGACCCTGGGCTCACGGTCAGGATGGCGGGAGCCGCCCTGCTGTACGCGCCCGCCACCTGGGTCGTGGCCGGTGTGGTGATCGCACTGTTCGGCCTGGCTCCCCGGGCGATCGGGCTGGCGTGGTCGGTGGTGGTGTACGCCGTGGTCGTCACCACGTTCGGCGGCCTGCTGCGATTCCCGGACTGGATGAACGACCTCTCCCCGTTCGGGCATGTACCGCGGCTTCCGGGCGACGAGCCGAGCTGGGCCCCGCTGCTCATCCTGACAGCGATCAGCGCCGTCCTCATCGCCGCGGGTCTCGCCGGATTCCACCGCCGGGACCTGACCGTGCGCTGAGGCCACCCGGCTCGCGTCGCTTCGCCGGTCCGGGCCTTCGGTGGTCCGTTCCGAGATGGCGTTGCGCCGCTCTGCCGCTCCGAACGGTCAGGCCGATGGCAGGAGCTTGGCCAGCAGGTCCGCCACGGTGATCGCGCCGATCATCGGCGGGTTGCCGGTGCCGCCCTTGGACGTCACGACCGCGACCAGGGGGCTGTGGGCGGCGGCCATGAGCGCGGCGATCTCCATGGCGGTGGCATCGGCGTCGACCACCGGTAGTTCGCGGGGATGATCGGGCAGGAGGTCCTTGACCCGGCGGCCGGTGAGCTTGGCGCACAGCTGATCGGCGTGCCGTTCGTCGTACACATGCGCGAGGGCGGGGTCGTCTTGGACGTACCGAGGCACGACGAACCGCAGGATCTGCGACCCGGGCAGGACGGCGACCGGGTGCTGATCGGAGTCCACCACGATCAGGCCCGGCAGCCGCCGCCGCACCATCAGGCGAGCCGCCTCAAGGGCGTCGCTGTCCATGCCGATGATGGGGAACTCTTGAGCCAGTTGATGGGCGAGCACGATCCGACGTTATCCCGTCCAGACGGTGACCGGTACGGTGCCACACGTTAGGGTGCTGTCAAGGTGAGCCGGGAAGCCTGGTCGGCGGCGTAGTCGGGTTTGTTCGCGCTGTCTGGACCAGGGGGCCCGCCGGGTGCATGCCGTTGCCGCGGTCGTTGTTTTCATTGCCGCTTACGTACTGATCGCGACCGAGAAGATCCATCGCACGAAGGTGGCGCTGGGCGGGGCGGCGTTGATGCTGCTTCTGCATGTCACCGATGCCGAGAAGGCGTTCTTCTCCGAGGACACCGGCGTCGACTGGAACGTCGTCTTCCTGCTGCTGGGCATGATGGTGATCGTCTCGGTGCTGCGGCAGACCGGGGTGTTCGAGTACGTGGCGATCTGGGCGGCCAAACGCTCGCGCGGCCGCCCGTACCGGCTCATGGTGATGCTGGTAGTGATCACAGCGGTGGCCTCGGCGCTGCTGGACAACGTCACCACCGTGCTGCTGATCGCGCCGGTCACCTTCCTGGTCTGCGAGCGGCTCGGTCTCAAGGTCGTGCCGTACCTGCTGGCCGAGGTGATGGCCTCCAACATCGGAGGCGCGGCCACCTTGGTCGGGGACCCGCCCAACATCATCATCGCCAGCCGTGCCGACCTGTCGTTCAACGACTTCCTCGTCCACATGGCACCGATGGTCATCGTGCTGATGGTGGTGTTCTGCCTGCTGTGCCGGTGGCTGTTCCGCGGCGCGTTCACCTATGACCCGGACCGGGTCGCCGAGGTGATGCAGCTGCGGGAGCGGGAGGCCATCACCGACCGGCGCCTGCTGATCCAGAGCCTTCTGGTGCTGGGGCTGGTGGTGGCCGGGTTCGTGTTGCACCCGGTGCTGCACTACGAGCCGTCGGTGGTGGCGCTGCTGGGCGCCGGGCTGCTGGTGGCCGCCACCAAGGTCACCACCCACCAGGCGCTGGAGGAGGTGGAGTGGCCGACACTGGTGTTCTTCGCCGGACTGTTCGTGATGGTCGGCAGCCTGGTCGAGACCGGTGTCATCGGCGAGGTGTCCAAGGCCGCCGCCGATGCCACCGAGGGCCGACTGGGAGCGGCGAGCATGCTGCTCCTTTGGGCCTCGGCGGGCCTGTCGGCCATCGTCGACAACATCCCCTATGTGGCCACCATGAGCCCCATCGTCAGCGACCTGGCCGGTCAGGCCGGGCCCGATGGGCAGGTGCTGTGGTGGGCGCTGGCGTTCGGCGCCGACCTGGGTGGCAACGCCACCGCCATCGGCGCCTCGGCCAACGTCGTCGTGCTGGGCATCGCCGCCCGCAACGGGCACCCCATCAGTTTCTGGACCTTCACCCGCTATGGCCTGGTGGTCACCGTCATCACCATCGCCCTGACCGCCCCCTACTTGTGGCTGCGCTACCTGTGAGCCACCATGGCCTCTCCCGATACCAGCGACGACCAGGCCAAGAAGGCGCTGCTGCGATTGCTCGGTGAAGGCGCCGCGACCGGCGTCAACTGGTACGACCCGGCGGACCGCCGGCTCGCCGGCCTTGTCGGCCGGCTGTCCGCCGGCGACCAGATCTGGCTGCTGCGCTGCATCGCCTGGCTACGGGGCCACGAGGTCTTGGGCCCGGCGGCCATCGTCGCCGCGGCCGAGCTGGTGCACGCCCGGCTCGCCTCGGGCGCCCAGGGCGGCAACCGCAGGATCATCGGCCTGGTGCTGCGGCACCCGGCCGAGCCCGGCGCGCTGCTGGGCTACTGGATCACCGTTCACGGCAAAGTGCCCAAACCCGTGCAACGCGGCGTCGCCGACGCCGTCAAGACCCTCTACACCCCCCAGACGAGTGACCGGCATGACGAGCCCGGCCACGGCCTGCGGTTCGGTGACGTCCTGGCGATCGCCCATCCCCACCCGGACACCCCCCAGCAGGCGGCCCTGTTCCAGCGGCTGCTGGCCCAGCCCCGATCCGACGTCACCACCTGCCTGCCCGTCAACCACCACGCCCCCGCCCCAGAACTCGCCGACACCCTCACCACCGCAGCCGAAACCGGCGAACACCCCTTCTAACGCCCCCGGCCGAGAGACCGCCCCGGCAGGCGCGGGGGCCACGACCACCAGACCGTCTCATCACCGCGCTCACAGGCGAGCCGCCGAGATGATCAAGCTGTTCAGTCCTGTCCGGCCTGTCGGACGCCGGGGCGCCCGGTCCCCGGGGCGATCAGGCGCTCGACGACAAGGTCGACATGGGCGGGGGAATGGCGGGCGACCACCTCGCGCACGTGGTCGCCCGCGAGCTTCGCGGCTCCGTCGTAAAGCCCGGTGAAGGCGGCGCGGGCCGCCTCCCGGGGCCATCCCGCCGGGAGTTCGCGTTCGGGCAGGCCCGGGTCGAACGCGGGGAAGCCGCGCCAGATGTTCATGACCTCGGTGCGGAGGCGAAGTGCCTCGCCCCCGGTCATCTCACCGTCGGCCAGCCGCTTGAGAGGCGAGGCGAGATGCTGGATGAACGCTTCGTACAGCCCCTGGGTCAACGTCAGGTCCCATGCGTCCGTAGGCCGTCCGTAGCCACGCCCGATCGCCTCGATCGAACCGGTGGCGATGCTCGCGGATTCCACGCCGAGCTTGCGGCACATCTCGATGGCCTGCCGTCCCACGGGACGAGGAGTGATCCACACTCCGTCGTACAGCGGCGAGAAGCCCAGCCAGGACAGGCTCTTGCGGAGCTGCCGGCGCACGGCCCGCTGCTCCTCGGGAACGGAGAACATCAGGATCAGCCACGGCGAATCGGGGTCCTGCACCTCGTCGAGGCCGAAGTGCCGGATCGTCTCGAAACCGGAGGACAGTCGCGTGAAGGCTTGCTCCGACAGGGCGTAGAAGGTGCGGCGGCCCTCCTTCACCGACCGCAGCCGTCCCTCGCGGGTGAGCCGGCTCAAGAGCGTCCGTGTTCCCGACGGGCTCACGCCCATGTCGCTCATGAGCTCGACGACCGCGCCGGAGGGCACCACCGCGTCCTGCGCGAGCCAGTAGTCGGCCATCAGCGTGATCAGCAACTGGCGCCCCCGCGGACCTTCCACCACCACGCAGCGCAGGCTCTCAAGGTCGGGCCACATGCTCCGCATCCTCTCAACCCCCTCCCGGTTAAAGTATCGCGAACTGTTGACGACCGACTTGATTACGCAACACAATGCTGTGATGCAGGCAACAACCGCTCGCGAACACGGTTCGGACGTCCCGGCGCGGCCGGGGGAGCACGCCGTCGAGATCCGGGCCCTGTCGAAGCGCTTCCGCCGTCGGGACGGCACCGTGGTGCCCGCCATCGACGAGGTGGAACTCCTCGTCGAGCCCGGTGAGATCGTCGTGCTGCTCGGACCGAGCGGCTGCGGGAAGACGACCCTGCTGCGGTCGGTGGCCGGCCTGGAGACCCCGGAGAGCGGCCGGATCAGTGTCGGCGGCCGGGTGGTCTTCGACGCCGCGGAGAAAGTCGACATGCCCGCCGAGCGCCGCGGGCTGAGCATGGTGTTCCAGTCCTACGCCCTGTGGCCGCACATGACGGCGGCGCGCAACGTGCGCTACCCGCTGGAGAACCGCCGGGGCCGGCGGATGTCGCGCAAGGAGATGGCGGCCAAGGTCCAGCGGACGCTGGAGCTGGTCGGCATGGGCGGGCTGGGCGAGCAGTACCCCGCCCAGCTCAGCGGCGGTCAGCAGCAGCGGGTGGCGCTCGCCCGCGCGCTGGTGAACGACTCGGACGTCGTCCTGTTCGACGAGCCGCTGTCCAACGTCGACGCGAAGGTCCGCGAGCAACTCCGGACCGAGCTGCTGGCGACGCAACGCCGCCTCGGGTTCACCGCCCTGTTCGTGACGCACGACCAGGGCGAGGCGATGGAGCTGGCGACGCGGATCGCCGTCCTCGACCAGGGCCGGGTCCAGCAGATCGGGACGCCGACCGAGGTGTACGCACGGCCCGCGACCGAGTACGTCGCCAAGTTCATCGGGAACACCAACGAGCTGTCCGGTACGTGGGACGAAGCCTCCGGCTCGTACACCACGGCCCTCGGCGCCGTCCGCGCGACCAAGCGGGGGATCTCGCCGGCGTGCCTGCTGTGGCGCCCCGAGCACTGCTCGCTCCACCGTGAGCGGCCCACCTCCGGCAACGGCCTGGAAGGCAGGGTCGTGGCGGTCCTCTATCTCGGGACCCACACCGAGTACCTGGTCCGCTCCGGTGACGTCAGGTCGCGGGTCTGGGTCAGCGGCCGGAACGTCGACTTCCAGGAGGGGGACGACGTCTGGATCGGCATCCCGGAGGAAGAAGTGATGGTCTACCCGACCGGCGCCGAGGTATCGGCGTGACCACGACCACCGGCATCGCCCCTCCCGCCGACGCGCGGCGGCGTCGCGCCGGCCGTCGGCTCCCGACCAGCTTCGACCTCGTCGCCCTCGTTGTGGCCGGAGTGCTTCTCGTCCTGGTCTGCTTCCCGTTGCTGCGGGTGCTCGTCCGCATGTTCTACAAGGACGGTCACCTCACGTTCGAGGCGATCTCGAAGACACTGGCGGTCGACGACCTCGGCGAGCTCCTCTTCGACACGCTGGTGGTGGTGCTGGGCAGCAGCGTGCTCGCCGTGCTGGTCGGCTCTCTGCTGGCATGGGCCAACACCCGGACCAACGCGCGGCTCGGATTCCTCAACGGGGTCTTCCCGTACCTCCCCTTCCTGCTCCCGCCGATCGCGGGAGCGGTGGGCTGGACGATGCTGCTCTCGGAGAAGGCCGGGCTGCTCAACGCCTGGGCCCGGGACGGTCTCGGCGCGGTGGGCGTCCACCTGGAGACCGGGCCGTTCGACATCAACAGCTGGTACGGGTTGATCTTCGTCTACACCGTGTACGCCGTCCCCTACGTCTACATGACCGTGTCCGCGGCGATGCAGGGCTTGGACGGCAACCTGGAACAGGCGTCCCGGGTGAGCGGCGCCGGTGCCTTCAAGACGCTGCGCAGGGTGACGCTGCCGGCCCTCGCCCCCGCGCTGGGCGCCGGATTCCTGCTCAGCACATGGTTCGGCTTCGGGATGTTCTCGATAGCCCAGATCATCGGGACGCCGGCCGGCATCGACATGATCCCCGTGCGCATCGTCAAGCTGCTCACCTTCAGCTACCCCCCGAACGAGGACGTCGCGATCGGCCTCAGCGTCATCGTGGTGCTGTTCGTCGGGGCCGCGTACTACACGCAGTACCGCATCCTGAAGAAGTCCCGGTTCGCCGCCATCAGCGGCCGGGCCGACCAGCACACCGTCACGGACCTGGGCAGGTGGCGGCACCTCGTCCGCTCCGGAGTCCTGCTCTATGTGCTCGTGACGACCGTCCTGCCGATGGTCGGGCTCTTCGTGGTCTCCCTCAACGGGTACTGGACGTCGAACATCCAGTGGACCTCGCTGAATTTCGACGCCTTCCGCGTCGCGTTGTTCGAGGACCCCAAGACCCAGGAGGCGTTCGTCAACTCGATGACGCTGGGACTGGTGGGCGGTGTCGCCGGCATCCTGGTGGCGGCGATCGTCTCCCTCTATGTCGCGGCCCGGCGCGCCAACCGGATGGTCCAGGGCATGGACGCCGCGATCAAGCTTCCGGCGTCGATCTCGCACATGGTGATCGCCGTCGGCATCCTGCTGTTGCTCGCCGGCGAGCCCTTCGACCTCGGCGGCACGTGGCTCATCCTGCTGCTCGGATATCTGGCGCTGTACCTGCCGCAGGCGTCCATCGCCGCCGACGCGGCCGTGGCCACGATCGGGAAGGAACTCGGCGAGGCGTCCCGGGTCAGCGGCGGCGGGCGGTGGAAGGCGTTCCGCAGGATCGATCTGCCGCTCATGCTGCCCGGGCTCGTCGGCGGGTTCGCGTTGCTCTTCGTCCGGATCGTCGGCGACCTCACCGCCTCGGCGATCCTCTCGGGCACCGGCAACGTCGTCGTGGGCTTCCGCATCCTGGAGGTCTTCAACGGTGGCTCCTACGCCACCCTGGCGGCTCTCTCCTCGGCGCTGGTGGTCGTCACCGGCGTGATCCTCGTGGTCGTCCTCTGGCTTTCCAAGCGCATCGGTGTGGCCAAGACGCGCTGATCCCACCCCGGAAGGAACGCAATGAAGAAGATTCTCGCGGCCTTGGCGGCCGCAGCGGCCCTGTCGCTCACGGCCGGCGGCTGCGGATCCGGCTCCGGCTCGTCCGACGTCAAGCCCGCCACCAACCTGGACGCGGAGACCAAGAAGCTCGTCGCCGAGGCCAAGGCCGCCGGCAAGGTCACCCTGTACGGAATGATCGAGGAGTCGGCGCTGCGCAAGATCGCCTCCGCCTTCGAGGCCCGCTACGGCGTCAAGGTGGAGAGCGTCCGGCTCGTCTCCGGCGACCTCTCGCAGCGGTTCTCGACGGAGGCGTCCAGCGGGAAGAACGCGGCCGACCTCATCATGCTGACGGACTCGCCGTTCTACGACGACGCGTTGAAGAAGGGCTGGATCACCTCGTTCGCCGACGTCGACCTGCCCCCCATGGCCGATGAGCTGCCGAAGAAGGACTACGCGCACGACGGGGCGACGCCCATCGTGTCGTTCGTGCCGACCAAGCTCGTCTACAACACCGACGCGGTGGACCGGGCGCCCACGGACTGGAAGACCTACGCGGATCCGAAGTTCAAGGGCAAGGTCCTGCTGGCCGAGCCGGACTCGTCACCGGCCGATGTCGCCTTCTGGAGCCTCATGCGCCAGACGTACGGCGACGGGTTCCTCCGGCAGATCGCCGCCAACAGCCCGAAGGTGTCCGGTGGCGCCGTGCCCGGGACCCAGGCCGTCGCCGCGGGCGAGGCCGACCTCGGGTTCCCGGGTGTGGACCCGGTCGTCGCCGCGCTCAAGAAGCGAGGCGCCCCGGTCGATCTGGTGGCGCCGAGCCCGACGACCGGGCCCGAGATCGGCCTCGGCCTCGCCACCAACTCGCCGAACCCCTCCGGTGCCAGGCTGCTCGCCTCCTACCTCATGAGCAAGCAGGGCAACCTCGACCTCAACAAGACGGCGAAGCAGATCTCGCCCTTCGATCCCGGCGCGATGAAGGGGTTCACCCGTGTCAGCGAGATCGAACTCAGTACTCCCGCGGAGCTGAAGACCCTGCTCGGCCTGCGCTGATTCCACCAACGAAAGGTAGACGTGCAGCACGATCGCACCACCTCCGGCACGCGACCCGACGGTGAGGACTCGGCCGCGGCCGAGTCCCGCCGCCAGGCCCACGACTTCGACTCCCAGCCGCCTGAGGGTTTCGACAGCGCCCATCAGGTGTTCCGTGACCTCCGGGCCGAACACCCGGTCGCCCGCTGTCAGGACTTCGGCGGATTCTGGGCGATGCTCGGCTACCACGAGCTGCTGGAGGTCATCACCGACATCGATCGGTTCACGACGACCAAGCAGAACGCCATCCCGAAGTTCGCCTTCACCGGCGTGCGGCCACCGCTCCACCTCGACCCGCCCGAGCACACCGGCTATCGGCGCGTCATCAACCGGTTCTTCACCCCGCCCCGGATGCGCCGGCTGGAGCCCGCGGTACGCCGTTGTGTCGTGGAGCTCCTGGAGCCCCTCATCGCCCGGGGAAGCGCCGACGTCGCCCGGGAGTACGCCCAGCAACTCCCGGCGCACGTGTTCGCCGAGTTCTTCAACCTCTCGGTGAGCACCAGCATCGAGATCAAGAAGGTCAGCGGTGTCTACGTCGACGCCATCCAGGTCCTCGACCACGACACGGTGAAGCGGCTCAGCCGCCGTCTGTACGAGATCGCCCAGGACATCATCGACGAACGCCTGGAGGGCGGGTACGACCCCGACGAAGACCTGACCATGGCCCTTCTCGAAGCCCGGCACGACGGCGCGGGGCTGCCGGGCGACATGGTCCTCGGCTGCGTGCGCCAGCTGATCGTGACCGGCATGGTGGCGCCGAGCGTGTTCATCGGGAACATGTTCGTGCACCTGAGCCGGGACCGGGCGCTGCAAGAACATCTCCGGAGTCACCGCGAGGACATCCCCGCGGCCGTGGAGGAGTTCCTCCGTCTCTACAACCCCTACCGCGGGATGGCCCGCACGGCACGGCGGGACACCGTCGTGGGCGGACAGCCGATCAAGGCCGACGACCCCATCGCGCTCGTCTACACCGCCGCCAACCGTGACCCCCGCGTCTTCGACGAGCCGGACGAGTTCGTGCTTCACCGGCCCAACATCGCCGACCACATCAGCTTCGGGCGTGGCACGCACTCCTGCCCCGGGGCGCCGCTGGCACGGATGATGTTCCGGATCACCCTGGAGGAGGCCCTGGCGCGCAGCGCGTTCGATCTGACCGGAGACCCGGGCATGGCCAAGTGGGCCGAGTGGGGAACCAACTACGTGCCACTTGAGTTCATCGCCCTCTGAGAGGCGCCACGGGATCGCCGTGCCGCGGCTGATTCACGGCGGAAGGCGCAGACCGGCCCTGAGCCCTCCCCCATGAGGGAGGCTCAGGGCCGGTCAAGTGTAGAGGGCTTAGGGCCGGTCAGGGGTAGTAGCGGTAGACGACCTGAGCGACGCAGACGGGCTTGTCGGTCGCGTCGCATTCGATCGTGGCGTCGACCACGGCCTGTACTCCGCCGCCGGCGACGTCGGTGATCTCCTTGATGGTGGCGGCGAGGCGGACCTTGGAACCGGCCGGTACGGGAGCGGGGAAACGTACCTTGTTGAGGCCGTAGTTGACCGCCATGCCGATGCCCTCGATGCGGAGGAGCTCGCTCCACATCGGGATGAGCAGGGACAGGGTCAGGTAGCCGTGCGCGATCGTGCCTTTGAACGGGCCGGCCTTGGCGCGTTCCACGTCGACGTGGATCCACTGGTGGTCACCTGTGGCGTCGGCGAAGGTGTTCACCCGGTCCTGGCTCACCTCGATCCATGCGCTGTGCCCGAGGTCCTCGCCCTGCTTGGCCTTCAGTTCGTCGATGCCGTTGACGGTGATCGCCATGGGTGTCTCCTTCGCGGGTTCACGGGCTCTTGACGGTCCGGCCGGGGTCGGTGGGGGCCGGGATGCCCACGCTCTGGGGCTCGCGGCCCACGCCGTTGTGCCAGCAGGCCGCGATGGCGTCGGCGTCCCAGCCGCCGTCGCGATAGGCGCTCGCGATCTCCCGGGGATGCGACCACAGGGACAGCCGGTCGCCGCCGATCCCCACGCACTGGCCGGTGACGCCGGCGGCTTCCGCGGACGCGAGGAACACCACCAGGCCCGCGGCGTCCTCGGGCGTGCCGAAGCCTTCTCCCTTGCGGAGCCAGGCGGGGAAGCTCTGCCCGGTTTCGCGCCATGCCTGGATGTGCGGGGCGAAGGCGGGGATCGTCTCGGTCATCGGCGTCGCCGCCACCGGGATGATGGCGTTGACGGTGATGCCGGCCTTGGCGCATTCCATCGACCAGGTGCGGGCCATGGCGGCGATGCCCGCCTTCGCGGCCGCGTAGTTGGTCTGCCCGAAGTTGCCCCGCTGCCCCGCCGGTGAGCCGACGAGGATCAGCCGGCCGCCCTCGCCGCGCTCGCGCATGTGGACCACGGCCGCGCGGGCGCAGGTGAAGGTGCCGCGCAGATGCGTGTCGATGACGGCGTCGAAGTCGTCGTCGGTCATCTTCCACAGCACCTTGTCGCGGAGGATCCCGGCGTTCGCGACCAGGATGTCCAGTGCCCCGTACGTCTCGACGGAGGTGGCCACCAGCCGCTCGGCGACCTGGGCCGATCCGACGGCGCCGACCGCGGCGGTGGCCTTCCCGCCCGCCGCGCCGATCTCCTCGACGGCCCTGGCGGCCGCCTCGCCGTCCGCGTCGTTGAGGATCACGGAGGCGCCCGCCGCGGCCAGCGCGGCGGCGTAGGCGCGGCCCAGGCCGCGGCCGCCTCCGGTGACCAGTGCCACTCGTCCGGACAGGTCCATGGTCGTCCCTTCATGCGCGACCCACTGGTCACGGCGGCTGGCTATCATTATTCATGTCGATCGTCATGAATAATGACATCATTCAGAAGGGTAGGCTGTCAAGGTGACGAAAGACGCGGTGGACGGGCTGGAACCGGCATTGGAGGGCGAGGTCCGGCTTCCACGAATGCAGCAGGGCCAGCGGCCACAACACTTGCTCGTGACCCTTCTAGGGGATTATTGGTTCGGCCGTTCGGAACACCTGCCCTCGGCCGCGCTGGTGGCCCTGCTGGGCGAGTTCGGCATTACGCAGGTCGCCGCCCGCGCGGCGTTGAGCAGGCTGGCCAGGCGAGGGCTGCTGGACACGTCCAAGGAAGGGCGGCGCACCTACTATGCGCTGACCGCGCGCGCGTCGGCGGTGCTCGGCGACGGCGTCCAGCGCATCATGTCCTTCGGGACCGGGACGCGGAAATGGGACGGTGTTTGGCGGGTCGCCGTCTTCTCCGTTTCCGAGGACAGGCGGGATCTCAGGCATGCCGCGCGCAGCAGGCTGCGGTGGCTGGGCTTCGCGCCGCTTTATGACGGTGTGTGGGTATCGCCCCATGACGTGGCCGCCGAGGCCGCGAGCACCCTGGCCGACCTGGGGGTCGCCAATTACAGCGTGCTGGCCGCCAGCGTTCCGCCGGGTATACCGCAGGGCCTGAACCCCCTGGCCGCGTGGGATCTCGAGGAACTGCGCGCCGGCTATGACCGGTTCGTGGCCGAGCGGGAAGGGCTGCTCGAACGCGCGCTGAGCGGCACCATCACCGTGGCGGAGGCCCTGGTGTGCCGTACGGAGATCATGGACACCTGGCGGCACTTTCCCAATCTCGACCCGGAACTGCCGACGGAACTGCTGCCCGCCGACTGGCCGCTGAAGCGGGCCCATGACCTGTTCGCCCAACTGTACGACCATCTCGGCCCGCTCGCGGAAATCCGCGTACGGCAGATCGTCTCGCGTTTCTCGGCGGATTTGGGAGGGCTCGTCCGGCACCACACCACCCGCTCCGTCCTCGCCAGAAGTGATCACGGCTGAGCCCTTTCGTTGCAGCCCTCCTTGCCGTCGTTAGAAGAAATGTCACCTTCAGTACTTGTAAATGGTGTTGCAGGGCGGTGACGCGACAGGCCCGTACGGTGCCGTGTCGAGCCACTTGCCCAGGGACTCGTCCTCTGCGGCACCGGCGGCGGCCTCCTCCAGCCTCGTCCTCTCCTCCGGCCCCGGGCGCAGATGCGCCAGCGCCGTCCCCGCGGCGTCGCGGTTGTAGAGGCCCGCGCGGCGGCGGGAGATCGAGAAGTCCTCGACGGCCGCGCGTGCGCGCTCGGCGGTCGTGGACGACAGCGCGAGGTGGATCGCCGCGGCGGCCGAGTCGGCGTCGGCCACTCCCGAGTTGAGCCCGCGCGCTCCGAAGGGGGCGAACAGGTGCGCGGCCTCGCCCACCAGGAGCACCCTGCGGTGCGCGTCGGTGTAGTCGGCCGCGACCATCTGCAGGAACTGGTAGGTGGAGGCCCATCTGACCCGTTCGGCGTAGGAGGCCGGCATGATCGCGCGCAGCCAGGTGTCGAGGCCCTCGCCCTGGCTCAGCTCGTCCGGATCGTCGTCGTCATGGAGTTGCAGATCGACGCGCCAACCCCCGGCGAAGGGCACGAGCAGGACGTTGCGGCCCTCCACCCGCGGATGGGCGTAGTGGAAGATGCGTTCGGTCGGCAGGGGGTTCGCCTCGTCCTCTTCGGTGTCGATGACGATGTACCAGCCGTCGGAGCGATCGCCCTCCATCTCGATTCCGAGCGCCTTGCGCACCGAGGAGCGGGAGCCGTCGGCTCCGATCACATAGTCGGCGGCCCATCGCGCGCCCGCCCTCGTCGTCAGGGTGACCCCGTCCGCGTCCGAGGAGACCCCGGTCACCTCCTGGTTCCAGGCGAACTCCACGCCGGACGCCCGGCACGCTCGCAGCAGGATCCGTTCGGTGTCCACCTGCGGCAGGCTGGTGAACGGAGCGAGGGTTCCCGGCGGCGGAGGGGGATAGGTGCGCGCGAACACCTCGCGCCCTCCGTAGAAGGTCCGCTTGGTCTGCCAGACCAGGCCGTGCGCGTCCAGATCCGCCGCCAGCCCGGGGGAGAGCCGGTCCAGGATCTCCAGCGTGGCCTTGTGGACGAAGATCGCCCGGCTGCCCGGGCGCGGCCTGTCCTCGGCGCCCGACTCCAGGACCGTGACCGGACGGCCGAAGGCCCTCAAGGCCAGGGCCGCGGTCATCCCCGCCGGGCCCCCGCCGACGACGATGACGGGCCGTCGAGCATGGTCTTCGGTTGAAGGGCTCATTCCAGGACCTTTCTCAGTGAGGCTGCTCAGCGGTGCTGATCGGGCCGGTTCGGCTCGCGCGGTCGGCTCGCGGTTCAGGGCGGGCTCACGATGGCGAGCGCGTCCAGCGCGAGGGGGCCGTCGGGGGTCAGCCGCAACGGGTTCACTTCGATCTCCTTGAGATCGCCGCACGAGACCAGCAACCGGGCGACCGTCATCAGCGTCTCTCGGACGGCCCCCGCGTCCACCGGCCGGTGGCCTCGGTGGCCGGATGCCAGCGCCCGCGGGAGTTCCCGCACCATCGCGTCGGCGTCGGCGTGGCTCAGCGGGGCGAGCCGGAGGACCGGATCGGGGTGCAGTTCCGCGTCGACGCCCCCGACTCCCAGCAGCACGACCGGTCCGAACGCCGGGGTCCGCATCCCCCCGACGATCAGTTCCACGCCGCGCGGGGCCTGCCGCTCGACGAGGTAGCGCGCCGGCCTGCCGAGGCGGTCGGCCAGCGC
This sequence comes from Actinomadura sp. SCN-SB, assembly GCF_043906805.1. Lineage (NCBI taxonomy): Bacteria > Bacillati > Actinomycetota > Actinomycetes > Streptosporangiales > Thermomonosporaceae > Actinomadura > Actinomadura sp. SCN-SB. The sequence goes on from NZ_JBIMPP010000009.1 coordinate 107,288, forward strand.
GTCCACGGTGTCCAGCGCATCGATGAGCTCCGCCCGCGAACCGACTCCCGTCACGACGCCGCCCTGGTCGGACTTGTGGGTGAGCGCGGCGTCCAGGATCTTGACCACGACCGGAGGGCCGAGCTGGTCGAAGGCACGTACCGCCGCCTCGCGGTCGTCGCAGGCTCTGCCCTCCGGAACGGCCACCCCCGCGCCCGACAGCAGCTCCTTGGCCTCGTACTCGTCCAGCGGACCCGGGCCGATGGTGCGCACGGGCGGTGGCTCGGCGAACGAGCGAGGTGCCGTGCCCAGCCTGAACCGTGCCTGGGAGTCGGCCACCAGAGCGCGGACGGCCTGCGCCACCCGGTCGGGTGAGCGGTACAGCGGCACGTTCACGGCGGACAGGTCGGCCTGCCGCCGGTCGAGCGCGTCGCCAGGCCCGCCACTGCCGAACAGGATGGGCGGGTTCGCTTCCTCGCGCACTTCGCGGATCGCCTCGACCGGATCGAACGCGTCCGGCTCCTCCAGCGCGTACACGGCCAGGACGTCGATGCCGGGATCGGCGGCCGTCTCCGCCAGGACGCGCCCGAAGGTCTCGGCGGGACGCCCGGTGTCCACGGGGTTGGCCTGGTAGGTCAGCGGGGGAAGCAGGCGGGCGATGCCGGAGACGGTCTCGGCGGCCAGTTCGGGGACGCCGACTCCGGCGGCGCGCAGGGCGTCGGCGATGATCAATCCGGGCCCGGCCTGACCGGTCACGACCGCCACTCCGGGGTCGCGGCGCGGGGACGCCCGGTGCGCGGCCAGGGCGCGCATGGCGTCGACCATTTCGGTGGGACCGTCCACCACGACCGCCCCGGCCTGTGCCAGCGCCGCCCGTGTGAGCGAGAAGTCTCCTGTGAGGGCTCCGGTGTGGGACTTGGCGAAGTCGCCGACGTCGGCGCGGCCCACCTTCAGGGCGACGACGGGTTTGCGTGCCGTGAGCCGCGCCAAGGCTTCGCAAAGGGCCCGGCCTGCGGTCACGCCTTCGATGTGCAGTCCGACGACCCGGGTGCCGGCGTCCTCCGCCAGGTGATCGAGCACGTCGGCGTGGTCCACGTCCACGGCGTTGCCCAGCCCGACGCCGAGGCTGATCCCCAGCCCTTCGGACGCGGCGAGGAAGCACAGCGACAGGTTGACCCCGCCGCTCTGCGCGACGATCGCCGCCGGGCCCGCGGGCAGACCGGCGACCGCCGGCAGGAAGCCGGCCGGTACGCCGTCGGCGGCGTTGACGAAGCCGGAGGTGTTAGGGCCGAGGATCCTCATCCCATGGGCGCGGGCTATGGCGGCGACGTGGTCCTGGAGCGCCGCGCCCGCGTCGCCGGTCTCCGCGAACCCGCCCGAGCACACGACCGCCGCCCGCGTCCCGGCGCGGGCGCAGCTCTCCAGCGCCGCGGGAACGGCGGCCGCCGGGACGGCCAGCAGCGCGAGATCGACCGGGCCGGGGATCTCCTCGGCCGACACGTAGGCGGGACGGCCGGAGACCTCGCCGCCGCGGACGTTGACGGGGTAGACCTCGCCCGTGAAGGACGCGAGCGCGCGCATCATCGCGTACCCGGCCTTGCCCGGTGTGGACGAGGCCCCCACCACGGCCACCGAGCGCGGCCGGAAGAGCCGATCCAAAGTCATGGGCGGCGCTCAAGTACGGCCGCCGGGGGGAAGGCGATGGGGATCACTGGCCACCTCTCAGACGACGCGGGGAGCGGTCGGCCGCTCTCCAAATCGGGCGAAACCATATCGATCGAAACGAATAGTGTCTAGTGTCTGTCGGGCCAGGTGGAGATGGAGCGGCCCAGGCCCGATCCCTATACTTCGGCCGGTGGGCGAGGCGGTGCGGGGCGGAACGGGGCAGGGCGTGAACATGCCGCGCATCCAGGCGGGCGCCCATCCGCAGCACCTGCTCGCCACCCTTCTCGGCGACTACGACTTCGCCGAGCGCGACCTGGTCCCCTCGGCGGCGATCGTGCGCCTGCTGGCCGAGTTCGGGGTGACCAGCGTGAGCGCCAGGAACACGTTGAGCCGCCTGGCCAAGCGCGGTCTGATCGAGCACGTCCGGCACGGACGCAAGATGTCCTATCGGCTGACGGCGGAGGCCAAGCGGATCCACGGCGCGCGGCTGGCCCACTTCCTGCGGTTCGGCGCCGCTCCCGTGCCCGACACCGGCACGTGGACGACCGTGGTCTTCTCCCTGCCCGAGGGGCAGCGGGACCGCCGCCGGATGCTGCGTCTCCGGCTCCAGGAAGCCGGTCTGGCCTCGCTGTTCGACGGCGTCTGGATCGCGCCGGGCGATCGCTGCGAGAAGGTCGCCCGGATCCTGGAGGAGCTGTCGGCCGGCGAGGCGGCCGCGCTGATGGTCGCCGAGTTCGCCTCCTCGACCTTCGGCGGCCGGGATCCCGTCACGGCGTTCGACCTGGACGGGTTGCGAGCCGGGTACACCGAGTTCGTACAGCGGTACACACCGCTGCTGGGCAGGGTTCGCGCGGGAGAGATCGCGCTGGCCGAGGCCCTCGTCCTGCGTACGGAGCTGATGGACGCCTGGCGTCTCTTCCCCGACGCGGACCCGGGACTGCCGACGAACCTGCTCCCGGCCGACTGGCCGCTGCCGGCGGCGCGGGCGGTGTTCGTGGAGATCTACGACACGCTCGCGCCGCTGGCCGAGCTGCGCCTTCGCTCCCTGATGGAGCCGTATCTCGGCGAACAGGCCAACCGCATCCGCGCCTACAGCCCCAGTGACCTCCGGCCCGCGAAGGGCGGTGCGGCTCCGCCGGCCGGCCGCTAGCGGGGCGGACCCGCGCGGTGGCGCCGGGTCATGGTGAGCGGCGTCGTCACGGGTCCGAACTCCAGCCAGTTGAACATCTCGACCTCGCCGGAGAGCTCGAAGGACGCGGTGCGCTTGAGCAGTTCCTCCAGTGCGACCCGCAGTTCGATGCGGGCCATCGGCGCGGCCACGCAGGTGTGGGCGCCGCGTCCGAAGGCGATGTGCCGGTTGGGACGGCGGTCCAGCCGGAAGGTGTGGGGGTCGGTGAAGTGGTCCTCGTCCCGGTTGCCGGAGGGGAAGATCAGGGCGACCGCCTCGCCCTTCTTGATGGTCCGGTCGCGGATGGTGGTGTCGCGGGTGGCGGTACGGGCGAACACCCGATAGGGGGAGTAGAGCCGCAGGAACTCCTCCAGGGCGACGGGCAGCAGATCGGGCCGCGCGCGCAGCCGCTCCTGGAGGCCGGCGTCGCGGGCCAGGTGGACGGCGCAGCTTCCCAGCACGGCGTGGGGCGCGCCGGTCGCGGCCACGATGATCTGCCGGATGGTGGAGACGACGGCGCGCTCGGTGATCGGTTCGTCGGGGTCGCGGGTGGCGGCCAGCAGGGCGGCGACCATGTCGGTCTCCGGGTCGCGGTCCTCCGACGTGACCAGCGCGAAGATCTCCTCCGCGACGACGTACAGCTCGTCGCTGGTGGCCTTGATCCGCTCACGGTCCATGTCCTGGATGGCGAAGCTGTAGCGGATGCCGATCTCGCGGGTGCGCAGCATCAGGTCGAGCGGCAGGCCGAGCATGGCGGCGAACGCGCCGGCGGCGTAGGGCAGGGCGAACTCGCGGGAGAAGTCACCGCCGCCCCGTGCCAGCATCGCCTCCAGCAGGTCGCCGGCCAGCTCGCGGAAGCGGGGTTCGAAGCGGCCGACGACGCTCTTGCGGAACACCTGGTTGAGGGGCCTGCGGTAGCGGCGGTGTTCGGGCGGGTCGATGTGCAGCGGCGGGCGGCGCTCGGCGCGGGGGATGCCGGGGACGGTGTTCTGGATCGAGGTGATGAAGCCGTCGGCGTCCTCGGTGACGCGCACGATGTCGTCGTACTTGAAGACCGACCAGAAGCCGCCGAACGCGTCGCTCCAGGCCACCGGGCAACGGCCGCGGATCTCGGTGTACTGGAGGTGCGCGCTGTCGAAGGTCTCGGGCCCGCGCGGATCCCAGTCCGCGATACGGTCGGCGGTCATCTCGTCATCTTCCATGACAGGTCGTCCTTCGGGGATCGAGGGCCGCGGTCATCGTCACCAGCGGTGATGACGCAATAGATGTCATTTACATGGTCGCAAGTCTCTATTAATGTCACAAGTATGACCGTGTGCGCCCAACCTGTCATGTCCGCAGGCCCGCTTTCTCCGGCCGTTTCGCGGTACGGGGGTGTCCGGTGACCGGCCGCTCGCCGTCCGGGCGTCCGCTCGCGGGACGCGTCGTGCTCGACCTGACCACCGCGCTGGCCGGGCCCTACGCGACGCTGCTGCTGGCGGGGCTGGGCGCCCGGGTGATCAAGATCGAGAACCCGGCGACGGGTGGCGACCCGGCCCGTGGCAACGCGCCCTATCTCGGCCGGGACGGGCTGAGCCTGGCCCGCCGCCACGACGACGACGTGTCGGTGTCCATGCTGCTGCGGGGGCGCGGCAAGGAGAGCGTGAGGCTGAACCTCAAGCATCCGGGGGCGCGCCCCGTCTTCGCCGATCTGGTCCGGCGGGCCGACATCCTGGTGGAGAACTTCAGCCCCGGCGTCACCGACCGCCTGGGCATCGGCTTCGCGGACGTGCACGCGGTCAATCCCCGGCTGGTCTACACCTCGATCAGCGGCTTCGGCGCGCAGGGCGGCGGGCCCGGGACGGGCAAGGCGATGGACGCGATCGTCCAAGCGCTGAGCGGGGTGATGGCGACCGCCGGGACCGAGGGCGAGGGGCCGGTGCGGTTCGGGCTGCCGATCGGTGACCTGCTCGCTCCGCTGTACGCGGTCATCGGCACGCTCACGGCGGTCATCCAGGCCGACGCCACCGGCGTGGGCCAGCACGTGGACGTGTCCATGCTGGGCGCGCTGACCTCCCTGGTGGCCTGTGAACCGTTCGACGCCTACCAGGCGGTGGGATTGGAGCAGCGCACGGGGGCGACGGTGCCGAGGCTGGCTCCCTTCGGGGTGTTCGAGGCCAAGGACGGCTGGGTCGCGCTGTGCGCGCCGACCGACCCGTTCGCCGAAGGCGTGTTCGCCGCGATGGGCGTGCCGGAGGCGGACTGGAGGGAACGGTTCGGCGACCGGGACGCGCGCGTCGCGCGGGCGGGGGAACTGCACGGCCTGATCGCCGACTGGACCAGGGCGCGTCCGCGGGCCGAGGTGGTCGAACGGCTGGCCGGCCATGGTGTGCCCGCCGCCGAGGTGCGCGACCCGGTTCAGGCCGTCCAGGACCCGACGGTGCGGGCACGGGAGGAGGTCGTCCCGATCCGGCATCCTCGCTACCCGGACGCGGCCGAGCTCTCCGGGACGGGCCTGCCGATCCGCTTCTCGCATGCCGAGACCGGGTTGAGCGATCCACCGCCCGGCTTCGGCGAGCACAACGAGACCGTCCTGCGTGACCTGCTGGGCTACGACGACGCGCGGATCGCCGAGCTGAGCAGGGACGCGGTCATATGAGCGCGCTGGACACGCTCACCGCCCACTACACCGGGCGCCTCGCCGCCGAGCGCCCGGCCCCGGCCGTCGGGTACCTGGGCGCGGACACCCCCGTCGAGCTGATCACGGCCGCCGGCGCCCTGCCGGTGCGGCTCTTCGGCGATCCCGCGGAGAGCGCTGAGGACGGGGACCGTTACCTGGGCCGCGGAGTGGATCCGGCCGCGCGTTCCGTCCTCACCCGGATCCTCACCGGGGTCTGGGACGGGCTCGATGCCCTGGTGGTCTCGCGTGACTGCGAGGCGTCGCTGCGCGTGTTCTACGCCTTGCGCGAGTTGCGCAGGACCGAACCGGACCGCGCGCTGCCGCCCGTCCACCTGGTCGACGTGCTGCACTTGCCGCACCAGACCACCACCGCCTACAACGTGGTGCGGCTGGGCGAGTTCCGCGACCGGCTGGCGTCCTGGACCGGACGTCCGATCGGCGGTGAGGCCATCGCCGCCGCCATCGGTGCGCACGACGAGTGCCGGCGGCTCCTGGCCGAGGCCGCCGAGCTGCGGCGCCACGTCCCGGCACGGCTCACCGGCACCGAATGGCTGGCCGTCGTGGGAGCGGGCACCGCCATGCCGGTCGAGCGGTACGCCGGACTGCTCGAACGACTGCTCGCCGAAGCCGGCGAGCTGCCCCGGCATCACGGCACCCGGGTCTTCCTGACCGGCAGCGGGCACGACACCCCGCACGTCTACCGGCGGCTGGAGTCCTCCGGGTTCCTCATCGTGGGCGAGGACCACGACTGGGGCGACCTGCTCTTCGAGCGCCTGACCGGCACTCCGGCCCTGGAGGCGCTGGCCGAGCGCTACCAGTACAACGGCCCCTCGGCCCCGCGCGCCTCGATCCGCGTCCGCGCCGCGCACACCGCGCGGGCCGTGCGCCGCTGCCGCGCCGACCTGCTGGTCTCCTACTCCCGCGTCCACGACGACGCGCCCGCCTGGGACTTCGCCGCCCAACGGGACGCGGCGGGGGTCCCGGCCGTCCTGATCGACCGGCAGCCGTACGGCGAGATCGACCTGACCGCCCTGGAGGACCACAGATGACGGGTGACCGGCTCGCCTCCGCCGTGGACGCGTCCCGCTACCAACGCGAGTGGTTCCGGCGGCTGCGCGCGGAGGCGGGAGAGGGGCGTCCGCTGGCGCTGGTGAACGCCGACGCCCCGCAGGAGATCTTCCGCACCATGGGCATCCCGTACGTGGTCAACCAGTGGTGGGCCTCGATCGTCGCCGCCAAGCGGGAGACCGGCCGCTACCTGGCCCTGCTGCGCGACCACGGGTATCCCGACCACACCGAGCAGTACAGCGCGACCTCGCTGGCCTCGCTGTTCGAGGACGATCCGGACGCGGCGCCCTGGGGCGGGCTGCCACGCCCCACGATCGTGCTCGGCGAGACCACCGGCGACACGTCCCGCAAGGTGTTCGACGTGTGGGACCAGCAGCCGGGCATCACCTACTACCCCCTGGAGAGCGCCGCCGAGAACCACGTCCCCCCGCAGTGGTGGGAGCTGATGCCCTACCAGTGGGAACAGGCCATCGGCACCGCCCGCCTCGACCTGATGACCGCCGAGCTCCAAGGCTTGATCCGCTTCCTGGAGACCACCACCGGGCTCGTCTTCAGCGACACCCGGTTCCGCGAGGTCATGGCGCTGATCAACGAGCAGGAGGAGTGGAACCGCCGCACCCGGGACCTGATCGCCCGCGCCCGTCCCACCCCGTTGCGGGTGGCCGACGGCATTCCCAGCGTGATGATCCCGCAGTGGCATCGCGGCACCGAATGGGCCCGTGACGCCGCGCGGCGCTTCCACGACGAGGTTCGCGAACGCGTCGACGCCCGCACGGCGGTCTGCCCGGACGAGCGCGCCCGGCTGATGTGGATCGGCCGCGGGCTGTGGTTGGACATGGACCTCTACCGGGCCTTCGAGGAGCGCCACGGCGCGGTGTTCGTCTGGTCGATGTACCTGGCCATCGCCGCCGACGGCTACATCCGGTACGGCGACGACCCGCTGCGCGCCCTGGCCGCCTGGTTCGCCGCCTTCACCGATCAGCTCTACACGCCCCCGTGGTCATCGGAGTGGTACGTCAAGGAGGCCCGCCTGCACGGCGTCGACGGGGTCGTCCACCTGATCGAGGACGACGCCCGCGGCGGCTACTTCACCACCCAGGCGCTGCGCCGCGCCGGCATCCCCGTCATCGAGATCCACGCCGGCAACGTCGACGCCCGTACCTACGACAGAGCGGCCATCACGGACCGGATCGAAGGCTGGCTGGAATCGGAGGTCCTGCCGAGGGCGGAACGAGCGGAGGCCCCGCGATGACCGACGGGAACCCCAACGCCGCCCGGGAACCGGTGATCGACGGATCGGTGCCCGACGCCACCGCCGCCTACGACGAAGCGCGCACGGTGCCCGATCGCGCGGACGGACGTGTACGGGGACATCTGGGTGATGCTCGGTCGTGAACTCGTCGAGCGGGTTCGGGGCGCCGATCTCGATGAGATGTCAATAACCATGACTGTCGTTAAGGTAAGTGAGGACAATGCGATCCTCGCCCGACCGGAGGGAACGCCATGAGGGTCACGGTGGACGTCGATGTGTGTCCCATGCAGGCCATCGCGATCGACGGATAGCCCGGCGGGTCCGTGACCGGCCTTCAGAATCTTCGACAATTCATTGACGCTACTCAACGAAGGTGTATAACTTCACGCCATGAGGCTCTCCACGGTCGCGATACCCCTCGGCCACGCCTGGACCTCGCCCTTCGTGCGCTGGCAAGGGCCCCTCTCCGAGCTGAACTCCATCGACCTGGCGGTCGACGTGACCGCCAGGGCACTGCGCGAACGGGGCCTCGATCCCGAGTCGATCTCCTTCGCCGCGCTCGGGTCGACGGTGCCGCAGCTCGGCTCCTTCTACCTGGTCCCCACGTTCACCGCCCGGCTCGGAGCCGCCGCGGTGACCGGTCCCGCCATCGCCCAGGCTTGCGCCACCTCGGCGGCGACGATCCAGGCCGCCGCCGTCCAGGTCGAGACCGGCGCGCACGATATCGCCCTGGCCGTGGCCACCGACCGCACCAGTAACGGCCCCACGCTGCTCTACCCGGCGCCGTCGCGTCCGGGCGGGGCGCCGTTGACCGAGCACTGGGTGCTGGACCCCATGGCACGCGACCCCGCCACCGGCCAGTCCATGCTGGACACGGCCGAGAACGTCGCGGCCGAAGAGGGCATCTCCAGGGAAGAGCTCGACGCCGTCGCGGTGCTGCGTTACGAGCAGTACGTGGCCGGCGAGGACGTGCGCAAGCGCTGCCAGGTGCCGGTGCGCGTACCCGGACGCAAGTCCGCGACGGTGATCGAGGCCGACCACGGGGTGCGTCCCACCACCGCCGAAGGACTCGCCGGGCTCAAGCCGGTCAAGCCGGGCGGTGTCGTCACCTACGGCACCCAGACCCACCCCGCCGACGGCACGGCGGGCATGGTCCTGACCACGCCGGACCGGGCGCGGGACCTCAGCGGGGAGGGGATCGCCGAGCTGCTGTCGGTGAACTTCGCCCGGGTGGAGGCCGCCCGGATGCCGAAGGCCCCCGTGCCCGCGGCGCTGGCCGCGCTGGCCGACGCGGAGGTGAAGCTCGATGCCGTGGACGCGGTGGTCACCCACAACCCGTTCGCGGTGAACGACGTCTACTTCTCGCGCGCGACGGGCTTCGCCCTGGACAGGATGAACGTGGCCGGTTCCAGCCTGATCTACGGGCATCCGCAGGGCCCCACGGGCGCGCGGGCGGTCGCGGAGCTCATCGAGATCCTGCGGGCCAGGGGCGGCGGCGTCGGGCTGTTCACCGGCTGCGCCGCCGGGGACACCGCGGGAGCGCTCGTCCTGCGCGTGCGGGACTGACCCGTGACCGGGACAGGTCCGGACCCTTCCATATGAGACAGATTCCTTAGCGGGCGTCAATATCGCTGCGGACCGCCGACCTGGCGGGCACCCCCCGGAGGTGAGTGATGGACCTGTTCGCGGTACCCGAGACGCTGGCCGAACGGCGGGATGACGGCTCGGTCGTGCTGACCTCGGCCCTGCCGTTGGGGCCGTACTGGACGAACATGGTCGAGCCTTTCCGTGACACGGCCGTGGCCCATCCGGACCGGCTGCTCGCGGCCGACCGTGCCGGGGACGGCTGGCGGCGGGTGACCTACGGTGAGGCGGCGCGGCAGGTGGACGGGCTGGCCCAGGCCCTGCTGGACCGCGAGGCCGCCGGCCGCCCGGTGATGATCCTGTCGGGCAACTCCGTCGAGCACCTGCTGCTCACGCTGGCCTGTTACACGGCGGGGTCGCCGGTGGTGCCGGTGAGCACGGCGTACTCGTTGCTGGACGGCTCGCACGCCAAGCTGCGCCACATGGCCGGCCTGACCGAGCCCGCCGTCGTGTTCGCTGACGACCCGGACGCCTACCACGACGCGCTCGAAGTCGTGCGCGGCATGACCGGCGCCCAGGTCATCGCGGGTCGCGAGGAGTTCGCGCGGTGGGCGTCGACACCATCGACGGCGGCCGTGGCGGAACGGCTCGCCGCGCTGGACGGCGACACCGTCGCCAAGATCCTGTTCACCTCGGGCTCGACCGGGCTGCCCAAAGGCGTCATCACCACCCAGCGGATGCTGTGCGCCAACCAGCGGATGCTCCAGCGCATCTGGCCGTTCCTGAAAGAGGAACCACCGGTGATGCTGGACTGGCTGCCCTGGAGCCACACCTTCGGCGGCAACCACAACCTCGGGCTGGCCCTGGCCAACGGCGGCACCATCCACATCGACGACGGCCGTCCCGGACCGCAGATGATCGAACGCACGATCCGGAACCTGGCCGACGTCCACCCCACCGTGTACTTCAACGTGCCCGCCGGGTACGCCTCGCTGCTACCGCACCTGGAGGCCGACCGCGGCCTGGCCGAGGCGTTCTTCGCCCGGATGAGATTCGTGTTCTTCGCCGCGGCGGCCCTTCCGCAGCCCCTGTGGGACGGGCTGTCGAAGCTCGCCGCGTCGATGGGGTCGGCGGCGCCGATGACCACCGCCTGGGGCTGCACGGAGACCGCACCGGCCGCCACCTCCGCCTACTTCCCCTCCGGCCGCAGCGACTGCATCGGTGTCCCGCTGCCCGGGGTGTCGATCAAGCTGGCCCCGGTCGGGCCGAAGCTGGAGATCCGGGTGAAGGGGCCCTCGGTCACCCCCGGCTACCACCGGGCGCCCGAGGCGACCGCGGCGGCCTTCGACCAGGAGGGCTACTACCGCACCGGCGACGCCGTCCAGATGGTGGACCCGGACGACGCGGGGGCCGGGCTGGTGTTCGACGGCCGTATCAGCGAGGACTTCAAGCTGTCCACCGGCACCTGGGTCAGCGCGGGCACCCTGCGCGCGGCCCTGCTGGCCTGCTCGCACGGGCTGATCTCGGACGCGGTGCTGACCGGCCACGACCGCGACCACATCGGCGCGCTGTGCTGGCTCACCCCCGCGGTCGCCCGCGAGCTCGCCGGAACCGAGGAGGGCGTGGCCTCCTCGCGCGCCGTCCGGGACGCGCTCGCCGCCGCGCTGGCCCGGCTGAACACCGGCGTGACCGGCAGTTCCCGCCGCATCGAGCGGGCCCTGATCCTGGACGAGCCCGCCTCCCTGGCCGAGGGCGAGATCACCGACAAGGGTTACATCAACCAGCGCGCCGTCCTCGACCGCAGAGCACACCTGGTCGATCTCCTGCACACCGAACCCGTCCCAGAGGAAGTGATCCTCCCAGCGCCTCAGCTCGGCGGCTGAGCCGACGGCCGCCGCGGGCTCCGCGCGATCGCCCTACCGCTCGGGCTCGGTGGCCGAGCCGCGTAGCTCCGGTAGGTCACGGGAGCTGCCGGCGCGAGGTCCCGGGTGGTGAGGTCGTGGTCACCGCGCCAGCGACCCCAAGGGGCGCTGGTTCTGAAGGAGGACACCACTCCACGGCGACGTCGAGCCGCCATCCCGACGTGCCGACGCGGGCGACCGCCGGGTCCTCGTCAGTCGCTGAGCCGGACCCGGCAGGCCAGGTGCAGGGCGAACGAGATATCCGGATCGGTCAAGTCGGCGTCCAGCCGTTCGACGATTCTTCTGATCCGGTAGTTGACCGCGTTGGGGTGCAGCCGCAACCGGACGGCCGCGCCCTTCAGGGAGCCCCGGGCGTCGAGGTAGGCGCCGAGTGTTTCGATCGCCGTGGCCGCCCGGACCGGGCCGAGCTCGTCGAGGGGGGCGAGCAGGTCGTCGATCACGCGTCGGCTGAGCGGCGTGCCCGCGATGGCGGCGAGGACACGGTTGATGCCTGTGGCGTCGAAGACGTGCACGGACGCCCGGGAGCGGACGGCGATCTCCGCCGCGGCGCGCGCCTCCATGGCGGATTCGCGCAGCCCGTCGATGCCCCGCCGCGCGGTGCCGATCCCGAACCGCGGCACCATGCCCGGATGCTCGCCGGCCATGGCCTCCCGAAGCGACGCGATCATCTGGTGGGCGCGCCCCTGCATGATCTCGGTGCGGGCCGTCCCCACCACCACGATGTCGGCCGCGAGCCGGGCCAGATTCCACGATTCCCCGGGGGGATGCTCGAACTGGTGGGTGTGCAGGGCGAGGGTGTCGAACAGCCGCCGCTGCTCGGTGAGTTCCCCGGGGTCGGCGCCCGCGGGACGTTCCGACGTCATCCAGATGACGATGTGCACGTCGTCGACGGCCAGGCCGAGCATGCGGGCCCGATCGGCCAGCAGCCCGGCCTGAACGCGCTCGGCGACGATCAGCTCGGTGAGGATGTCGGAGCGGGTCTGGCCCGGGGCGGTCTCGCGCGCCAGCGCGGCTTCCTTGAGTCTGCCGATCGCCGCGGCCACGGCCGGCAGCACCAGCCGTACCGCGTCGTCGGGCGGGCCGATGACGGTGCCGTGCCGCCGCCCGGCCACCCATATCGGCTCGCCGGCGGGTTCCTCGCCGGCGGCCTCGGTGATCGTCAAGGTGTGGCCGAGCGCCGCGCCGACCCGCTCCAGCAGTTCGGCCGGGTCGCCGTCGGAATCGCGCTGCTCACGCAGGATCCCCAGCGCCGCTTGGGCCTGCGCGAGTGTGTCCGCGGCCTCGCCGCGGATGGTCTGGTCCAGCCAGAGCACGACCTCGGCGACGTCGCAGCCCGCCTCCGTGCTCAGCACCGCCAGCCGCGCCCGCTCGGCCAGCCGGGTCGTGGTGATCGGCAGCGGGCCACTGCCGATGAGCACCAGTGCGGGCAGCCCGCGGTCGGCGGCGGTCCTGATCGCGATGTCCATCTGGTACGCGGCGGCGTTCAACGCCCGGCCGGTGACGACCGTGAGCGCCCCCGAGGGGGCGTCCTTCAGACCCTCCAAGGTCTCGACCGCGGTCACGGAGGTCAACGGCGCGGCGTCCGGAGGGCCGGCGAGGAGGTTGACGGTGATCCGAGCCCCAGAGCGGAGTAGATCGGACACATAGGGCATGGGTCCGATTGTGTCATCAGCACAATCGGCGGCGGAACTTTGAGATGCGGCGACTTCTCAGCAGGCCGACCGCTCAAGGATTCTTCCTACATGCAGACGACGACCGAATGTCTCACGCTCGGCGACCTCCCGGCGCTCGCGCGTGGTTGCGCCGTCCTCGGCACCGGGGGCGGAGGCAACGTCGAGACGGGCACGCTGACCGCGGCCAAGGCGATCGCCGAGTACGGCGAGGTACCGCTGATCCCGCTGTCGGAGGTGCCCGATGACGGGCTGATCCTGCCGCTGTCGGGCATCGGCGCCCCGACCGTCGCCCACGAGATGCCCATGAGCGGGGAGGAACCGGTCCTCATCCGCGACGAGGTCGAGCGGCTGCTGGGCCGCCCGGTGGCCGCGGTGATGGCCTCCGAGATCGGAGGTTCCAACGGCGTCGGTCCGGTGGCCTGGGCGGCGCGGCTCGGGCTGCCGCTGGTCGACGCCGACGGGATGGGACGCGCCTTCCCAGAGGTCCAGATGGTCGCGATGTACATCGCGGACCGGCCGCTGGACATCGTGGTCCTCGCCGACGTGCAGGGCAACGTCATCGCGTTGCGCCCGGTGGACGCGATGTGGTCCGAGCGCATCGGCCGCGCCGTGTGCGTCGCCTGCGGCGGGTCGGCGCTGATGGCCGACTATGTGCTGACCGCCGCGCAGGCGCGCGGCGCGGTCATCGAGGGCTCGGTGAGCTCCGCGCTGGCCATCGGCCGCGCGGTCCGGGAGGGAGCCGAGCCGGTCGCCGGCCTGTGCGAGACGCTCGGCGCCACGGTGCTGCTCCACGGGAAGGTCATCGATGTGGACCGGTGGACGACCGGCGGGTTCGTCCGCGGCAGCCTCGTCGTCGACGGCACCGGCGAGCATCAGGGCCGGCTGCTCCGCGTGGAGATCCAGAACGAGAACCTCATCGCCTTCGAGGACGGCCGGCTGCGCGCGTCCGTTCCCGACCTGATCACCGTGGTCGACCAGAAGACCGCGGACGCCATCTCCACCGAGTCGCTCCGGTACGGGCAGCGGGTGTCGGTCCTGTCCTGGCCGTGCGACCCGATCTGGCGTACCGAGCGGGGCCTGGCGACGGTCGGCCCCCGGGCGTTCGGCTACGACATCGACTACACCCCCGTGGAGGAGCTCGCCCATGCCTGACCCCAAGAACAGGCGCCATGCCGAAGGGGGCCTGCGTATCGGCATCGACGTCGGCGGGACCAACACCGACGCGGTGGTCCTCGACCAGAACGGCACGGTGCTGACCAAGGCCAAGCGCCCGACGAGCTCCGACGTCACGTCGGGCCTCCAGGCCGCGCTGACGGCGGTGCTCACCGCCATCGGCGACGACGCTCACCGGCTGGACCGCGTCATGCTCGGCACCACGCATGCCACGAACGCGATCCTGGAACGCCGCGGGCTCGGAAGGGTCGCCGCCATCCGGCTCGGGGGCCCGGCCACCACGTCGGTGCCGCCGTTGCAGTCCTGGCCGCCGGAACTGGTGAAGGAGATCATCGGGGGTGCGACGGTGCTGCCCGGCGGAAACTACATCAACGGGACGCCGATCTCACCGTTGGACCCCGGAAGGCTGCGGGCGTTCCTCGGCGAGGTCGCCGGCGAGGTCGACGCCGTCGCGCTGACCGCCGTGTTCAGTCCCGCGTTCGACGAGCAGGAACTGGATGCGGCGGCGATCGTCCACGCGGAGCTGGGCGCGGACGTTCCCATCTCGATGAGCCACGAGATCGGGACGCTGGGGCTGCTGGAGCGCGAGGGCGCCACGATCTTCAACGCGGCCCTCTACCAGGTGGTCGGCGACGTGGCGAGCGCGCTGCACACGACGCTCGCCGCGTTCGGTCTGGACCTGACCACGTACTTCGCGCAGAACGACGGCACTCTGATGGCGGTCGACTACGCCGCCCGCTACCCGGTGCTCACGATCGGCTCGGGCCCGGCCAACTCGATCCGCGGGGCCGGGTTCCTCTCCGGCCTGAGCGACGCGGTGGTCGCCGACGTCGGCGGCACCTCCACCGACTTCGGCGTGCTGACCGCCGGGTTCCCGCGGGAGTCCAGCGCCGGGATCGAGATCGGCGGCGTGCGGACCAACTTCCGGATGCCCGACGTCCTGTCGCTCGCCTTGGGCGGCGGCACGATCGTCGGCCCGGCCGGAGAGGTCGGGACCCGGTCGGTCGGCCATCACATCACCGACCTGGCGCTCTCCTTCGGCGGCAGCACCCCCACCATGACCGACGCGGGCGTGTTGGCGGGACGGACCCGGCCGCACGGCGGGTCCATCCCGGAAGACCTGCACGGGGCGCTGACCACGGCGGTACGGCGGGCCGACGGGATGCTCACAGACGCGGTGGACCGCATGACGCTCGGCAAGACCGACCTGCCGCTGGTCGTCGTGGGCGGCGGGGCGTTCCTGGTGCCCGACGGGCTGCCCGGCGTGGCCGAGGTGATCCGCCCCTCCGACGGCGACGTGGCCAACGCCGTCGGTGCCGCGATCGCACTGGTCAGCGGAACCGTCGAGACCATCGTCCCGGCCGGTGACGGCCGCGGCGGAGCGATCGACGCGGCGATCGAGTACGCCCGGCGGCGGGCCGTGCAGGCCGGCGCCGACCCGACCGGAGTGGAGGTGGTGGAGGTCACCGAGGTGCCGATGAGCTACCTGCCGGAACCCGCGCTGCGACTGCGCGTCAAGGCCGCCGGTCCGCTGGGCAAGCTCTGACCGGGTCCCGAACGGCCCGCCGTCCGCGAACCCCGTCCACCCCTCCCGCGAACCCCTCCCACCCCACTCGCGGATCCCGTCCACCCCTCCCGCGAGCCCCGTCCACCCTCGACTGCGAACCCCTCTCACCGCAGGAGACCCTTGCCATGCTCAGGCACATACGAGTCCTGGCGATCGTGACGGCCGCGGCCGTCACCGTCGCGGGCTGCTTCGGCGGATCCGTCCGCGAGCCCGCCTCCGCCGCGCGCACGTTCACCTACGCCTACAACCTCAACATCGTCACCGAGTGGGATCCCGCGACCTCGTACTCCAACGAGATCATCGCGATGCAGAACATCTACGAGTCCCTGACCCGCTACGACGCCGCCACCCAGAAGGTCAAGCCGCTGCTGGCCACCAAGTGGACGTCCTCAGGGGACGGCACGACCTGGACGTTCACGCTCCGCGACGGCGTCACGTTCCACACCGGCGCCAAGCTGACCTCCACCCTGGCCAAGAAGGCGATCGAGCGCACCATGAAGATGGAGGGCGGCGCCGCCTACATCTGGAGCCCCGTCGAGAAGATCGAAACGCCGGATCCGCGGACGCTCGTGTTCCGCCTCAAGCACGCGGCGCCGATGGACTTCATCGCCGCCTCGGACTATGGCGCCTACATCTATGACACGGCCGCGCCCGGCGGTGGCTCCCTGGCGGACCACCTGGCCAAGGGACACGACACCGGCAGCGGCCCGTACACCGTCGGCACCTGGAGCAAGGGGCAGGAGGTCGAACTGCGGCTCCAGCAGTACAAGGCGTACTGGGGCGGGTGGGCGGGCGCTCACTACACCCAGGTCGAATACCGCGTCGTTCCGGAGGTCACCACCGCGTGGCAGCAGCTGCGAAGCGGCGACGTCAGCTTCGTGGCCCGGCTCAACCCGCAGTTGTTCGCCCAGGCGAAGGGCATCAAGGACCTGAAGACGCAGTCGACGCCCTCCTTCCAGAACCTCATCGCCTTCTTCAACACCGCGTCCGGGCCCCTCGCGGACCTGAAGGTCCGCAAGGCCGTGCAGGCGGCGATCGACTACGACGGCCTCGTGTCGGCTTTGAAGGGCTCGGCGGTCCCGGCGGAAGGCATCGTGCCCAAGGGGCTGACCGGACACGCCCCCGGCCTCGCGCGGCACCGGGACACCGCGGCGGCGACCAGGCTGCTGAACGAAGCGGGATACGGACCCGGCAAGAAGGCCCTGACGCTGGACCTCACCTACGCGCAGGGCGACGACAACCAGCAGACGTTCGTGACGCTGCTCAGTTCGGCGCTCAAGCAACTGAACATCACGCTTCAGGCCAAGCCGATGCAGTGGGACGCCCAGTGGTCCCGCGGCAAGTCCGGTGACCCCGGCGAACGCCAGGACATCTTCGTCATGTACTGGTTCCCGGACTACCCCGACGCCTACAGCTGGTTCCTGAACCTGTTCCGCTCCGCCGACCCTGTCGCGTTCAACCTCACCTACCTCGACGACCCCAAGGTCGACGCCCTGATCGACAAGCTGCCGCAGACGACCGCGATGGACCGGTCCGCGGCGAGCAGGTCGTACGAGTCCCTGCAACGCACCCTGCTGGTCGACCAGGCCGTCGCTGCCCCCCTGTACGTCCAGCAGTACCAGCGGGCTTACCGGGCGGGAATCGACGGCTACACCGACAACCCGGCCTACCCCAACGTGGTGTTCGTCCACAACCTGCGTCCCACCGGCTGACCCATGGCGCGCTACATGCTCCGCCGGGTGGGCCAGGCGGCCCTCGTGGTGGCCGGGGTCGTCGTCGTCACGTTCGTGGTGATGCGGCTGGTGCCCGGGGACCCGGCGGTCACCTACGCCGGCCCCCGGGCCTCCGCCCAGCAGTTGGAAAGGGTGCGCGAAGAGCTGGGCCTGGACAGGCCGATCGCCGCCCAGCTGTGGGACTACCTGACCTCGCTCGTGCGCGGCGACTGGGGAACCAGCCTGCACACCCGCCAGGACGTGCTGTCGGACATCTCCACCGCCTTTCCGGCCTCCCTGTCGCTGGTCGGCACCGCGATGCTCATCGCGGTGCTGGCCGGGGTGCCGCTCGGGCTGCTGGCCGCGCGGCTGCGGCGGAGCCCGGCCGACACCGCGGTTCGGCTGTCCTCCATGCTGGCGGTGTCGTGCCCGGTGTTCCTGCTCGCCCTCATCGCGCAGAACGTGTTCGCCACCCAGCTCGGCTGGCTGCCCGTCGCCGGAGAGTACGATCCCGCCCTCGACAGCACCAGCCCCCTGCGCGTCTACACCGGCCTCACGGTGGTCGACGCGCTGCTAACCGGTAACTGGCCCGTCCTGAGCAGCGCCCTGGGGCACCTGGTGCTGCCGTCGCTGGCGATGGCCGCCTACCCCACCGGCGTGGTCGCCCAGATGACCCGCGCCGCTCTCATCGAGGAGATGACGCAGAACCACGCGCGGCTTGAACGCGCCCTCGGGTTCTCCAAATGGCAGGTCCTGACGCGCTTCTCGCTGCGGCCCGGGTTCGGCCCGGTACTGGCGCTGCTGGCCCTGGTCTTCGCCTTCTCCCTGGTGAACGCGTTCCTGGTGGAGTCCATCTTCAACTGGCCGGGGCTCGGCCGCTACGCCGCCGACTCGATCCGCTCCTCCGACGCGCCCGCCATCGCGGGCGTCACCATCGCAGTCGCCTTGGCGTACGTCCTCCTCAACCTGCTGGTGGACCTCGCGCAAGCCGCCCTCGACCCCCGTGTGAGGCTCACATGACCCACACCATGACCGCCAAGGCGGCGGCCGCCGGACACCGTTATGGCACGGTGCGCAGGCTGCTGCGGCTCGCCCGCCGGGACCGCCTCGCCACCTGCGGGGCGGTGGTCCTGGCGCTGATCGTGCTCGCCGCCGTGGCGGCTCCGCTGCTGGCCCCGTACCCCGGCGACGGGACCGACGCGACCCACCCGGCGGAGGCGCTGCGGCCGCCCGGATCGGACCACTGGTTCGGTACCGACGGCGTCGGCCGTGACCTGCTCAGCCGCGTCCTGTACGGGGCGCGCACATCGTTGACGATCACGGTGACGGTACTGGCCCTGTCCTGCGTCGTCGGCGTGCTGCTGGGCGTCACCGCCGGGTACGCGGGCGGGGCCGTCCGCGACGTCATCATGCGGATCACCGACGTGTTCCTCGCCTTCCCGGCGTTGTTGCTCTCGGTCGCGCTGGCGGTGGTCCTGCCGCCCGGCGTCCAGGGGGCCATCCTCGCGATCACCGTCTCCTGGTGGCCCTGGTACGCGCGGATGAGCGCCGTCACCGCCACCTCGATCAGATCCCGCGGCTTCATCGACGCGGCCCGCTGCCTGGGCGTCTCCCGGACCCGGATCGCGCTGCGGCACGTCCTGCCCAACTCGCTGACACCGGTGCTGGTGCAGCTCTCCCTGGACGCCGCCGGCGTCATCATCACGGTCTCGGCGCTGTCCTACCTCGGCCTCGGACCGCGCGAGCCCACAGCCGAATGGGGGCTGATGGTCCAGCAGGGCCAGAGCCTGTTCACCACCGACTGGTGGGTCGTCGTGTTCCCCGGGCTCGCCATCGTGATCACGGCGTTCTGCTTCAACATGCTCGGCGAGGGACTGCGCTCCGCACTCGACCCCCGACGGGAGATCACCCGATGAGCCCCGTGCTGACCGTCGACAACCTGCGCGTGCGCGCCGGTGACCGGCTGCTCGCCTCGCTGGATGCGCTGGAGGTCGGACCCGGCGAGTGCGCGGCGATCGTCGGGGAGAGCGGCTCGGGCAAGACCACCACGCTGAACGCGATGCTCGGCCTCACCGACGACGGCCTGCGCGTCACCGGGAAGATCGTCATCGATGGCGTGGACGTCGTCACGGCCGGTGAGCGGGCACTGCGCCGGCTTCGCGGCTCGGCGGTCGCGCTGGTCAGCCAGAGCCCGCGGCATTCGCTCAACCCGACGATGCGGCTGGGAACCCTGCTGCGGCGGGCGCTGGCCCGGCACGGGCTGCACGGCGCGCCGGCCCGGAAACGGACCGAGGCGGCGCTCCGCAGCGTGCTGCTCGACCCCGGGCTGCTGCGCCGCTATCCGCATCAGGTCTCCGGCGGCCAGGCGCAGCGTTTCGCGATCGCGATGGCCGTCGCTCTGCGCGCGCGCGTCATCCTCGCCGACGAGCCCACCAGCGCGCTGGACGTCACCGTGCAGGCGGCCGTGCTGGACCTGCTGGCCCGTGTCCGCGGCGAGTACGGGATCGCCATGGTCTTCGTCTCCCACGACCTGGCCGCGGTGTCCGGCGTGGCCGACCGGCTCGTCGTCATGCGGGACGGCGGGGTCGTCGAATCCGGGCCCGTGGCCGCGGTCCTCGACCGTCCCACGGCCGACTACACCCGGGAACTGCTCGCCGCCGTCCCGGCGATCAGGAGGTGACCATGCTCAGCGCGGAAGGACTCACCGTCAGCTTCGGCCGGAACCGGGTCGTCCAGGCGGTGACCCTCGACCTGCCGGACGCGTCGGGCGGGGTGGCCGTCATCGGCGAGAGCGGATCGGGGAAGACCACCATCGCCCGCGCCCTGCTCGGGCTGGTCAGGCCGACGAGCGGGCGGGTGCTGTTCCGCGGCGAGGACATCGCCCGGCTCGGCAGGGAGGGCCGGGCCCGTTACCGCTCCGAGGTCCAGCCGGTGTTCCAGGACGGCGACGAGGCGCTGGACCCGCGGATGCGCGTCGGCGCCTCGATCGGCGAGGCGCTGCGGATCCGGCGCCGCCGCGGCCCCGGCGCGGGCCCGAGGGCGATGTCCAGGGCGACCCCGTCGGTGGCGGACCTGCTCGCGGCGGTGCTGCTGGACCCCGGCCTGGCGGACCGGCGTCCCCACGAGCTGTCCGGCGGGGAGCGGCAGCGCGTCATCATCGCGCGGGCCCTGGCGGTCGATCCGCGGCTGCTCATCCTGGACGAGCCGACCAGCGCGCTGGACGTGACCGTGCAGGCCGCCGTCCTGGACCTGCTGGCGGGCCTACGCGACGAGCGCGGCCTCGGCTACCTGCTGATCACGCACAACCTCGCCATCGTCGAGCGGCTCTGCCAGTACGTGCACGTCCTGTTCGCCGGGCACGTCGTCGAGTCCGGCCCGGCCGCCACGGTGCTCGCCGCCCCCGTGCACCCGTACACCAGGGCGCTGCGCGACGCCGTCCCGAGGCTGGGCGGGCCGCCCGTGCCGGTCGGCGGCACCCCCGAGGCGCTGCCCGCCGCCACCGGATGCCCGTTCCGGCACCGCTGCCCGATCGCCGTGGACAGCTGCGCCACCGAGATGCCCCCGGCGCGGCCCGTGGCCGACGGCCACCAGGTCGCCTGCCACGTCGCCACGGCCGCCGCCTCGCCGTCCAGCAGGACGTAGCGGCCGGGTAACCCCAGACCGTACGAACGGAATACGGCTTCCGCCGCTCGGCGGGGGCCGTATTGCCGAACGCGCCCTCTTCCGGACGGTCGTTTACGCCCGCACCAGATGCCGGGCCGCTCCACGCGACGCGCGTGGAGCGAACGACAAACCAGAAGGGGTCGCGATGCCGCGCCGTAATCGCGGGAGCACCGCACACAAAAAACGCAAGCGGAACATAACCATTCGTGGCGTGCTGTTGTCGGCGATCCTGGGTGCCGGTGTCGCGCTGTCGCCACTGAATCCGCTGGGCATGCCGCACGCCCCCGCCGAGCCTCCCGGCAAGAGCCGGGCGGACTGCCGGCCCGCCGCCACCGAAAAGGCGAAGTCCGATATACCGGACGCTTATCTCGCTCTCTATCAAGAGGCGGCGGCCAAGGAGGGGATCGGCTGGGACCTGCTGGCCGCGATCGGCAAGATCGAAAGCGACCATGGGCGCTCCACCCTGCCCGGGGTCCGCTCGGGACGCAACTCCGCCGGAGCGGCCGGGCCGATGCAGTTCGGCATCGGGGGCCGGGCGGGGAACACCTGGGGCGGCGCCCCGAAGCACCGCGCGGACGACTCCCCGTACGGCGCCGACGGAAACGGCGACGGCTGGGAGGACGTCTACGATCCCGCGGACGCGATCCTCGCCGCCGCCAGGTACCTCAAGGCCCACGGCCTCCCGGGGGACGTCCGGAAAGCCGTTTTCGCCTACAACCACTCACAGGAATACGTTGACAAGGTCCTCGACCAAGCCGTCGCATACGGGATCGGCGGCGCCTTCATCAACGAGGCGAAGAAACCGGACTGCGACAAGGTCGCGAGCAAGCGCGTGCGGCGCATCATCGGCTACGCGCTCGCCCAGCAGGGCAAGCCCTATCTGTGGGGCGCCGAAGGCCCGAACGCCTTCGACTGCTCCGGGCTCACCTGGCGGGCCTACCAGGCGGCGGGAATCCAGATTCCCCGCGTCTCCTGGGACCAGTACTCCAAGGGCCCCCGAATCGACCGGGCCGAACCGGGCGATCTCGTCTTCTTCGACCTCGGGCCCGGAAGCCGCCCGGGGCATCCCGGCCACGTCGGCATCGTCGCCGGCTACGGACGGATGATCGTCGCGCCCAACAGCGGGAGCTACGTGCGGATCCAGTCCTACACCGCGGGGAGCTTCAAGGCGGCGTTCGAGGGGTTCACCCGGCCCAAATGAGCGATGCCGAAGGCATCCGCTTCGTGAATCGCACGTTCTCGGCCAGTGGAGGCGCTGTGGCGGCCACCGCCACGGAACTTCTCCGGCCGATGACGGGCCACCGAACAGATCGCCCCGCTCTCGCAGCGGGGCGATCTTTTTCTGGCCCCTGGCATGGCGGGTGTGGCCATCCGGCGGCGGCACCGGACGGTCCCCTACGCCAGGTCTCCAGGCCGGGCCGTTACGCGCGACGCGCGCGGCGCACACACAAACCAGAGGGAGTGACACCGTGTCACACAGTATTCAGCAGCGCTTCGAGCGCACGACCAAGTCCTTCAGGCCCTATCTCAAGAGGGCGAGGGACATCCTGATCGCCCTCGCCGCGATCCTCTGCGGCATCCTCCTGGCGCTCGCCGTCCCCCCGATCCAGTTCGGGGGCGCCCAGGCCGCGACCTGTCAGCCGGCTGCCAGCCGGCACGCCACGGTCGACATCCCCCCTGACTTCCTCGCGGCCTACAAGCGAGCGGGGGAGCGCTACCAAGTCCCGTGGCCCGTGCTGGCCGGGATCGGCAAGGTCCAGAGCGACCACGGTCGCGTGGCCGTCACCGACGGCGAGCACGTCGGGCCCATGCGCATCCGGCTTGACACCGTGACGGGTGGCGTTCCGGTGCGCCCCGCGACCGGGGAGGGCAACGAGGTCGACGGCGACGAGAACGGTGTGATCGACCTCCTCACCCCGGAGGACTCCATCGCGACCGTCGCGTCGCGCTTCCAGGCGCACAGTTCGTCCGGGGGAGCCCAGGCGAACGCGACCAAGCCCGACCCTAAGGCCGGCGAGCTGGCCCGGCAGGCCCTCGAAGCGGCCGAGCTCTATGCGCCCGGCTTCAATCTGAGCGCTGCGATGAAGGCATGCGCCGCATGACCCGCCGGCTTCCATCCGGCCGCTGACGGGTCCTTGGAACGAAACGCCCCGCTCACCTGAGCGGGGCGTTTCTCCTGCGCTTCCCTTCCCGGCTCGGGGAGCCGGGTTGCCGCCCGTCATCGGCTGCGGACGGTTCTCACCGTCCGGTCTCCATGGCCGGGCCGCTCACGTGACGCACGTGAGCAGCACGCAAACAAGAAGGGCAAACAGAATGGACGGCACCTTTCTCGAGGTGTTCCCCGTGAAGGGGAGGGCGGCGCAACTGCTGCGGCATCCTCCCGGGATGACCTACTACCCCCGCTCGCCCAAGTCAGGAGCGTACGCGGCGGCTCGGCTGCGGCTGCTGCGGCTGGTGCGCGTGATGCGGGGCGTGCAAATCTCTGACGCCGACGGCGTCGTCGTGACCGACGGCCCGCTGCCCCGCTACTACGTCGGGGTCCGCACCGGCGTCACCACCGATCAGGCCAGCGAGCAGTTCTGGTCGATCGACCCGCAGGTGGACACCGTCAGCGCCGACTTCTGGAGGCGTCACGAGATCCACGTGATGGTCTCCGTGCGCTCCTGGTCGCCGGACGGGATTCCGCCCCGGTTTCTGGAGTCGCTGTGGCGCTTCGCGAGCGTCGCCGCCGCCCTGCACCGCTGGCGGAAGCCGAAGATTCGCCTCACCTTCGTCCCCCACCTGCCGCTGCTCGCCGGCGTCAGGCTGGCGCAGGCGCAGGCGCCGACCTTGGGGCTGGCGCGACGGATAACGGCGGAGGCGAACCGCGGCGCCGCACTGCTGGGCCGCGAGTTCAACAAGATCCTCTCCCGGATCGATGGACGGATCGGAAAGCACCCGGTAGCCGGTTACTCCATCCTCGACCCCACGCACCGGCCCGTGATGAGCTGGCAGGGACAGCAGGGTTCGCTCGACTGGCTGCCCGATCTGCTCCCGGCGGTGGCGCCGGGGCAATGGGATTCCACCGTGGCGGAGAGCGTGGCGGAGAGCATCGGCAACGGCAGTGTCGGGGCGTCCGCGGTTTTCGGATCCGGACCGCAGTTCGTCATCGGCGACAGCGGGATCGCCGGTCCGCTCCTCGAAAGCGCCCGGCAGAAGAGGCGGTACGACCTCGTGGGGATAGCGCCACTCCCCATGGTGTGGTTTCACGAACCCAGCGGCATCTACAGCGCCGGCAAGGTTCGGGACCCCTACGCCGGGCGGTACACGCCCCCCCAGTGGGAAGCGATTTTCCGCGGGTTCTACGCGCCGTGGGTCACGCCGTGACCCGCGGGTGAACTGATGTCCCGGTGACGCGGCCTTCGGTCGCGTCACCGGGACATCTTTCTCTGCGTGGGCCATGGCACCCGCGCGGTGGTTCGGAACGGTCTCAGGTGTCCGGCCTTCGAGCCGGACCGCCCGCGCGACGCGCGCGGGCGAACCGTACAAACCAGAAGGGATGACGACATGCCATCCGTGTACGAGGTGGTGGCGCGGTCCGGCGGACCACTGCTGCTCAACACCTGGGACCTGGCGAACCGGCCACCCGCGGGGATGCGTTACGACCCAACGGCGCGCACCGACGTCCAGAGGAAACTGAACGAACTGCTCGAACGGTTCAACGCCCACGGCGTTTCCGCCGCGGGTGACCTGGTGACGGTCAGCAACGCCGGACGGGAGCTCAGGTACGCCGGGGTCAAGATCGAACCCGGTGGCAACCGGCAGTTCTGGTGCCCGATCACGGGCCGGAATCCGTCGTGGCTGCCGGTCCTGCGGCTGGTCCTGCGCGTCAGGTCCTGGTCGCGAGACCCGGTCTCCCCGCTCAGGTGGGCGAGCGTGTGGCAGATGGCCTCGGTCGCCGCCGCGCTGCACCGGGGCCGCCAGGACAGCCCGATCGAGGTCGTGTTCCTCCCGGACTGGCGTCAGCTCGTGATGATCAAGGCGGCCAAGGCCGCGGCCAGGACGAGGCATCCCATCGCGGAGGAGATCAAAGCGGCTCTCAAAGAGACCCAGGCGGGGGCGCGGCGGCTGGTGGGCGGCTTCAACTCCGTCCTGCGCGCGGTCACCCCTCTCGAAGCCAAGGTGGAGCGATACCACATCCTGGACCCGACGATCGATGTCGCCCGCAACAGCGACTCCGGCAACCCACGCGCCCTCGCGCGGCTCGGCGCCGACTTGCGGGCGCAGGAGTTCAACCGCTGGGTGAACTGGTGGGCGAAGGCCAAGCTGCCCAGGGCCTGCCGGATCTCTTCGGGGGAACTGCTGCGCCCCCTGCGGCAGAACCCGGGCATTTTCATCGGCGACGCCGATGAGGTCAGGACCATCCTGAGGACGATCCCGGACGGGGCCGAGGGGCTGGTGCCGTTGCGCATGGTGCGGTTCAGGATCGAGGGCCTATCCGGGGAGCAGGGCCGGGACCCGTTCGCCCGACCGTACGTTGACGACGGCGGCCGGCTGATAAGGCTCGGCGACCTGTACCGCAGAGCGTACGCGCCGCGCGCGGCCCCGGGCGGGGCCGGGTAGGGCGCACCACTTCGATCCCGGCGGGGCGGCTCAGGCCGCACCCGCCGGGATTCTTCTTGTCATCGCCGTCCCGATCGGCACGGTCTTCATGTCGGCTCTCGAAGCCGACCGCGCGGGCGCAGCGCCCACGCGACTCAAACAAGAGGAAGGTGACTCATGTCACGACTCAGGTTCGGCCGGGCACCGGCCCTAGGCGGGTGGCTCGCCGGCGTGACGATGGCGACCGGGGCGCTGTTCGCCCTGGCGTTCGGAATCTTCGGCGTCGTGGATCTACGACTGCCGGAAGCCTTCGTGGTGCCGCTCATCGGTGGCATCAACATCCTCGGATGGAAGTTCTGCAAGGGATTGGTGTCCCGCGGTACGGGACTCGGCTCCGGATACACCAGCGAACGTCGAAGGCTGCGGGTGGCGCTCCTGGTGGTGCGGCTCGCCTTCACCACCGGCATCGGCGTCCTCGCGCTGGTGTACGCGGTGACGCCGGAAATCGAGCCCGTAACCGTGGGCGCGCTGGTCGCCTTCGGCCCCCTCACCATGGCTTTCTGCCGGATCTGGGCGCAGCGCCGCACGATCCGAGGGAAGATCGGTTTCTTTCCCTGGACGCTGGGGACCGGGGCCCTGGTGGTCGTCACTCCGTGGACCGGATTCGACCTCCTGGCCTGGGCCGCGGCCCTGGTGGTCGGGGCCTGCGTGTGGCACATGCTGGTCTGCTTCGCGCGGATCCACAAGGCTGGAGGGTCCGTCCTCACGGCAACGGGGATCGCCTACGTGCTGGCGTCCGGGCTGCTGCTCGGAATGTCGCTGGGCGCCTGCAACAGCGGGCTGCCCATGCTCGGTGACCTGTTCTCCGAGCAGTGCGGCGACGGGTTCGGTCTGACGCTCGCGCGTCTCTGGACACCCGTGTTGGCCGGACTGGTGCTGGCCGTCTCGACCATCCTGCTGTCCGCGGCGGCTCCGCGGATGCGGACCCGGAATCTCGGCCTGTTCTTCGCCCTGCTAGGTCCGGCCGCGGTCTGGGCCGGGATGGTCGTCGACGGGCCGGGTATCGCCGGTTCGAGCCAGCTGGTCTGGCAGATCGCGATCGGCTGCGTTCTCGTGGCCTGCGCCGCGGACCGTCTCCTCACCCCGTCCGACTCTTCCAGCGCACTCATCAAGGCACTGGACGAGCTCGGGTTGGGAATCGAGGACTCCGATGAGCCCGACGAAGACGACGAAGACGATGGGGACGGTGGTCGCGCATAGCGGCCGTCCAAAGGCCGCCGTGACGGCGGCTGCAGGGTCAGCTGCGGCGTTCCGTCGCTGACTTTCGATACCGCGTCCCGGTGGTACGGCCCTTGTGCTGTACCCCGGGACGTTTTTTGTGTCCGGCGCCTCCCGTCCGGCGCGCGGGACCGTTGAAAACTGCTTCCGATCCGCCGTTGTCGTTGTCGCGCTGTTCGGCACGGTCGTCGGTGTCGGCTCTCGGAGTCGACTCACCCGGGCGTAGCGCCTGGGTGACACAAATAATTCGGTCCGCGTATAGCGGCCAGTCCACGGTCAGCTGCGGTGCTCCGTCGCTGACTTTCGATACCGCGTCCCGGTGGTACGGCCCTTGTGCTGTACCCCGGGACGTTTTTTGTGTCCGGCGCCTCCCGTCCGGCGCGCGGGACCGTTGCTCACTGCTCCCGATCCGCCGTTGTCGTTGTCGCGCTGCTCGGCACGGTCATCGGTGTCGGTTCTCGGAGCCGACCACCCGGGCGTAGCGCCCGGGTGACGACAAACCAAAGGAGGGTGACGTATGTCACCGAACTCCGGATTCTTTCGCCGGCTGACCGGCAGAATCCACAGACTGATCGGGGGAGGTTTCATCCTCTCCGCCCTGCTCTTGCAGTCGGTCGGATACGCGGCGATCGCGGAACTGCCTGCCCTGCAGGCGGCCGCGTGGTACGCCACGGGAGGCGCCGTCGCGCTGACCCTGTGGAACATGCGTGCCGGACGACTCCCCAAGCGGGGGATGGGCCTGGGCATGTGGTGGCTGATCGTGCGAATGGCGGTCAGCGACGCCGTGATCTCGGTGAGCTTCCTCTACTCCGTGCAAGATCTGGACATCGGACCCGCCGCGGCGGCCGTCTCCTTCGGCCTGCTGATGGTCGACGGGGCGAAGTTCTGGAGGCATCGGACCACGTCCTGGGGACGCTACAAGATCGGCATCCGGGTGGTCGCGCTCGCCGCGATCCTCCTGGCCAACGAGCCGTGGAACGGGGAAGCCACCGTTCCCGGAGCCGTCGCAGCGGTCCTCAGCTGCTTCTGCTTCTGGAATTTCACGGTCGTCATCAACAAGATGACCCGCAAGGGTCTGGGCGACCAGGGAACAACCGCGGCCATGTGGCTGAGCACCCCCGCTATCTGGGGTCTGTTGCTGCTGCTCTGGGCCATCGAAGACTCGCTGAGCGCCATTCCCTGGCTCGGCCGCTTCGTGTCCGGCATCGCCGGCGACACCTGGCTGCCGCCGGAGCAGATCGGACTCGCGCTGGTTGCGGGCCTGTTCATCCTGTTCATCCCCATGCTCCTCCAGGTCCGGGGCTCGGCGCGGTTGTCGGCCGGGGATCTCGGCCTGTGGCTGCTGTCCGACTCGGCGATGGCGGCGGTGGTCGGCCTGATCGGGTCCGGTCTGGGGCTGATCGCGGCGTCCCACCATCCCTCACCCCTCGTGTGGACGGGGATCGCCATCCTCACCATCGCATCGGTGTTCAACACACTGATGCCCGACGATCCGCCCCGCCAGGGGCAGATCACCTGACGGCGGCGGAGTCCGCGGCCCAATGACAACGGCGGGGAGGAGTGATCCTCCCCGCCTTCCCCTTCGCGGAAACGGTGTCTCTTCGGCCATTGCCGATTCCCATCGGGTCGGCACGGTCCCTGATGCGCGGGCACATGCCACGCCGCTCCGGCTCGGCCGGGGCGAACAACAATCAAGAGGAGTGTCTTATGGCGTCACGCCTTAAGACCGTCCGATCCCCGCATGGGGGTCCGACGAGAATCATGACTCTCCCCGCACCGGGGGAGGGGCAAGTGGTCAAGCTGGCCACCGACTGGTTCCACCTCCGTGGGATCGCTCAGGTCCAGCGCAGTGCCGACCCAACTGCGCGCTGGTTCGCCAAGGCGGCGGCCAAGCAGCACCGGAAGCTTCAGGATCTGGTGAGCTACCTCCAGGTTCCTGGCGCCGGCGTGCTCGACGAGGCCCTGCTGCGCGTCGACGGCAACTCCCTGCGGGCCTTCGTGGGGTGCGAGGTCGCGGGAGCCGTCCACTTCTGGACGGTGCTCGGGAACCTCCCCAAGGAGCCGCTCACGGCGTTCGACGAGCTGAACACCGTCACGGGCGGATGCCTCTGGAGCTCTCAGGGGGCCCAGGTCACCACCGCGAGCGGCCGTGGCTTCGACCTTGTCGGCCAGGCATCCAGCGCCATGCTGAACGAAGAGGTCAGGGAAATCAGGTGCGCCGACGGGCCCACGGGCTACGAGGCCGAGATCTCCGAGCGCCTCAACCACGGTCTCGCCGCCCTCGTGCGGGGAGCCCGCGGTCCGCGGCTCACGGTGACCCTGGACGTCCCCAGGGAGCACTACCTCCTCTACATCCATGACGCCGCGCGTCGGGGACTCATCCCGCTCCGCCTTCGGCAGTACTGGGGTAAGAGCGTGCTCAGCCACAGCTCGATGATGGTCGAGTACAACCTGGGACGGCTCAACGAGTTCTTCTCCAACCGGAGTGGTGCCCCGCGCGCCATTACCCGGAGCCGCGAACTGGAGCGGGTGGCCCCCCGGATCCTGGAGCAGTTGCTCCAGGACGAGGTCCCGCCCCTGGGAGAGATCGTGGACTTCGGGACGAAGGACCCGGTCTGGCGCCTCCTGTTCGACTCGCTGGGAACTCCCCAGACGGTCCAGCAGGTCAACGGGTACGCCTACTCGGCTGCTCTCCTCAGGCTGGCGCTGTCCGGCAGGAGGACCAGTCGCCTCGCCTTGGAGCACGACACCGGCTCCGAGGCGAAGATCTACGACAACGTGGCGAGGGTGGCGAAGAAGAACCCGCGTCTGCCCATCAACGCCATCGCGGTCTTGTCGGCCGAGTCGTTCATCGCCGTCACCGAGGGCAGCGAGGACGAGCGGCCCGGGACGTACCACAACGACCCGGGTCATCGTTTCCTCACCCCTAAGGGGCGGGAAATCGAGATGCGTGAGCTGCTCCGGCGGCTGTACCCGTCTTGAAGGTGAGGTCACCACAGTGACCTCGTAGCGAGACGATGCCCTGGTTGGACCGGCGATCGCCGTTCCACCAGGGCATTCTCTGATCGAGTGGAGCGTCGGAGGAAGATCCTTTTTCGGCTCTCAGTGATAGATTTCTGGGCGGATGCCCTGTCTGTCGCGCGAGAGGGTCCCCATGAGCCCTACCGGTCCAGGCATGCCACGGCTCCCGCGGGCGATTGTCCTTCCCGCGATCCTGGTCTCGGCGGTGCCGCTGGGATACGGGCTGGCCGCCCTTCCCTTCCCGGTGTCGGCGGGCGCATTGGCGGGGCTGCTGCTGTGCGACGCGCTGGTGCAGCGGAACCGGCGGCGGACCGGGGTCGACGCGGCCCTCACCGCGTTCCCGCTGGCGGGCGCGGGCCTGCTGGTCGCCGCCGCCGCGCTGGCCAACGGCACCGCCGACGCGGCCCAGGTCGCGGTGCTGGCGGTCGCGGCCGTCGTGGTGTACGGGCTGGTGAGCCGGGCGATCACGATCGACTCGCTGGCGGCGGTGGGCTGCGGCGTCGCCTACGCGCTGCTGACGCTGCGCGGCGTGCACACCGGGCAGCTGCTGTGGCTGCTTCTCGCGCTGGTCCCGGTCGGCGTGCTGTACCTGCGCACCCGGCTGTCGAGGCCGCGGCTCGGCTCGGTCATCGACCAGTGCGGCGCCGCGATCGTGGCCGTCGACCCGGACGGCCGGATCGTCGTCTGGAACGCGGCGATGGCCGAACTGGTCGGGGTGCCCCGGGAGCACGCCATCGGCGGTTTCGCCACTGACTTCTTCCAGCTGGTCGCCGAGGACGGCGCCCCCACCCCCCTCACCATGGGGCTGCGCGCCCGGGCCAGGCTGGCCACGTGCACGGGACGGCTGCTGCGGGTCGAGGTCACGTCCTCCAGCCCCGCGCAGGCGACGGCGTCCGGTGTGCTCACCGCGGTGTTCGTCGACCGGTCCGCGCAGGGCGAGGCCGATCGGACGCGGAACCTGCTGCTGAACTCCGTCCGCCATGAGCTCTTCGGCTCGCTCACCACGATCCGCGGGCACGCCCAGTTGCTGGAGGCCGGGGTGACCGGAACGGGCTCGCCGCAGGCGATCCTGGACGCCACCGAGATCATGGCCCGGGTCACCGAGGACCTGATCCGGACCGCCGGTACCGGGGCGGCCGCGGCGGTCCCCACCGCGCGGACGGAGGTCGTCGACCTGCCGCCGCTGCTGCGCCGGACCCTGCGCGGCGTTCCGGCGGTGGCGGCCCGGACCACGGTCGCGACACCGCCGGAGCTGACCGTGCTCGGTGACCCCGTCCGGCTCCGGCAGTGCCTGCTGATCGTGTTCACCAACGCCGACAAGTACGCGCCGGAAGGAGAGATCGCCATCACCGTGCGCGCCCAGGGTGGGCACGCGGTGGTGAGCATCGCGGACAGCGGGCCCGGCCTCTCGCCGAGCGAGCGCCGCCGGGCCCCGGAGCCGTATTACCGGTCGCCCGCGACCCGCTCCCGCCCCGGTTCGGGAATGGGGCTGCACATCGCCGACGTGACGATGCGGGCCATGCGGGGCGGGATGCGGCTCGCCGCCGCGCCGTCGGGCGGGCTCGAAGTCGTCCTGTGGCTGCCGCTGTCCGCCGAACCTCGTTGACGGCGCCCGGCCTCGCCGGGTGGGCCGCCGGTCAGGGGGTGCGCAGGGCGGACAGCGCGGCGCGCAGGTCGGCGAGGTCGAACGGCTTGGCCAGGACCCGGGTGGCGCCTCCGCCGTAGGCGTCCACCGGCGTCCGGTCCGCGCTGATCACGAGAACCGGCAGCCGCGCCGTCCGCGGATCGGCGCGCACCTGGGCCAGCAGGTCGGCGCCGTCCATGTCCGGCAGCATGCGATCAAGGATCAGCAGGTCGGGCGGCGGCGGGAGGGCGAGGCGGGATCGCCCCGCGGCGCCGTCCGCGGCCACGCTCACCTCATGCCCGCCCCGCACGAGGATCGTGCGCAGCAGCCCGGCCACTCCCGCGTCGTCGTCCACGATCAGCACCCGCATGGCGGCAGAAGGTATCAGGACCGCCGCGCGGCGAACACGGATATCATCTGGTTGTGGCACGGGTCCTGGTGGTTGACGATGATCCGAGATTCGTCAGGGCGATCGTGCGGCTGCTGCGCGGACGCAAGTACGAGGTGGAGTCCGTGCTCGACGGCGAGTCGGCCCTTCGGGCGCTGCGCCGGGGCAACTTCGACATCGCTCTGCTGGACGTCAACCTCCCCGACATCGACGGGCTGTCCCTGCTCCATCAGTTGCGCGACGAGGGCAACCATACCCCGGTCATTCTGCTGACCGTCCACGGCCGGGCGCACGAGCAGGCGCTGGGCCTGCGGCTGGGGGGCGACGACTACATCCCGAAGCCGTTCGACGCGGAGGTGCTGGTGGCCCGCGTGCAGGCGGTGCTGCGGCGCACCGCGGTCGGTGGCCCGTCCTCCGGCCCGGCCGAGCGGCCCCCGGCCACCCGCGAGGACGTGCTGGAGCTGCCGACGGTGCGGATAGACCTCACCGCCCGGCAGGTCTTCAAGGACGGCGTGGCCGTCAGGCTCGCCCCCATGGAGTACGCGGTACTGGAGTTCCTGGCCGTCAACCGCGGCAGGGCGGTCGCCAAGGAGGAGATCATGCTGCACGTGTGGGGGATCGAGCGGCGGGCCTCCCGGACGCTCGCCGAGCACATCTCCCGGCTGCGCCGCAAACTGGGCGACGACGTGATCATCACGCAGACGGGGTTCGGGTATCTGATCCCGGCGGCTCCGACCTCGCTGGACTCCGTAACCACAACTCCGTGACCAGGGCGTCCTCGCCCTCCAGCCGGCACCACATCTGCTCGCCGCGGGCCTGCATCGCGGCGCGCCAGCGAACCACCCCGAGGTCGGGGCCGACCTGGTCGCCGTCGCGGGACGGCCAGGGCAGCCCGATCCGGCCGCGGATCTCCTCCAGGGCGGCCCGGCCGAGGTTCGCGGAGACCGAACGCACCGTGTGGACCGCGAAACCGTCCTGCCTCCGGACCGAAATCCGCTGGCGCAGCGGCGTGCCCATCAGCGCCTCGTGGGTTCGGGCGGCGTCCCGCACGATCCGCTCGGCGAGGTTCTCGCCGTGCCCGTCCTCACCGAGGTCGGTGCACACGTCGAACAGCCCGCCGATCGCCGAGCCGAGCAGCTCGGCATCGTCGGCGTAGTCGGCCCCGTCCCCGGACCCCTGGGCGGAGCGCTCCGACAGCAGCCCGGCCGCCACGGCCGCGATGGTCAGCTCACCCGCCACCCGATGGGCGAGCCCCCGAGTGAACCGCTCGTGCCAGCTCTCCGGCCCCCCGCCGCCGGAATCGGCCAGGAGCACCGCGACGGCCCGGTCCAGCGGAATCGCGGTGAACCGGCCGTGGGTGAACATCCATTGCCACGTCAGTGCCTGCCCGGCCGCCACGAGCGCCTCCCTGCTGAGGCGCGGCGAGCCGCCCAGCACGTCTCCGACGTCGCGTGGCTGGGTTCCGCCTCGGGCGCGCACGATCAGAGGCGGCATGGTCAACGCGCGCATCGGCAACGGGCCACCAACCCCTCAGACGGCCCGTGCGGCGGACCGGTCGGCCACGGCCTGACGCAGCGCCGCCCGCAGGTCGGTGCCGTCCTTGACCGCCCGGACGTACAGGCCGGTGAGCTGCCCGGCGAGCTGGGCGTTCAGGCCGCCCTCGCCGATGCCGCCGGACAACTGGTGCTCCTCGACCGAGACGACCGCGGTGTCGCGCTCGACGAGGACGTCGATCGCGTGCACCGGGTTCATCGCGTTGGCCAGGAAGACGGCACGGTCGCTCGAATACTCGATGATCTCAAGCCGCTCCTTGCCGAAGGCCCGGTTCAGGAGGCGTTCGGCGCCCTTGAGCCGGCTCGCGCCGCGCCCGATGCAGGCGCCGCGCGCGTCGACCCGGCCGTTCGTGGGCGCCACAGCGATCTTTGCCTTGCTTCCGGCGACCCGGGCGATGCTCTTGATCACGACTTCGCCGGTGCGCAGCTCGTCGACGAACCCGGACAGGAGGCGCTCCACCAGCTCGGGGGCGGTGACGGACAGCAGCAGCCGCTGGTCTCCGCCGGGTGTCGCCGCGTGCACCCCCACGACCAGTGCGATGAGCGTGTCTCCCGCGACCAGCTCCGGCGGCGCGGCGCCGTCCGGGAGGTCGTAGGCGTCGGCGCGGGGCAACTGCGCGTCCATGGCGTGGCCGGTGGCGGGGTCGTAGACGGCGCAGCGGAACCCGTCGGGCCCGCTGGACTTGATGTGGGCGGTCACCGTCGTCCCGACCATCGGGGACTCAAGCCCGAGATCACTCAAGATCGTTCGCACCGGTGATCCTTCCATCCGTGCGGGCGCACTGCGGCCCCGGCCCCTACCCGCATCCTATGTACGTACGGTCCCGCTCACCTATAGAGTCCGCTCCGCCGTGGGAATGGCAACGTCGTATCTGGGCCGCCCGGCGTCCGCGCGTGTCACCGTCCGCGCGTGTCACCGTCCGCGCGTGTCACCGTCCGCGCATGACGCCGTCACCAGCACCGCAACACCGGCACACCGATCGTTCAACACCGTGTCAACGCCTCCGCGGCGCGACGGCTCACGCCCGCACCGGGCCACCACCGGCGCAAACCCCCACCGACCTGGGAGAAAGTCGCCCGGGAGTATGCCGGCCCGGTGTCCGGACGCGGGCCGCGGCGGTCGCCGCTGCCCGTCAACATCTTCGGCTCGACAGGACGGGTACCCCGCGGACAGGCCATGCTGTCCGGGTGGGCATCGAACGGAGGGGCACGATGGACCGTATCTTCCGGCCGGCCGGCCGGCAGCCTGACGTCACGGGGTTCCACGACCGCAACGCCCGGCTGTTCGCCCGGCGCCGGGAACTCCTGGAGCGGATCGATCGGCTTCGCGAGCGCGTCGCCACCGGCGAGTTCGGCGCGCTGCCGGAACTGGTGCTGCGCCGGGCCGAACGCGAGCTCGACGAGGTGACCGCGAAGCTCGTGCAGGAGAACTACGGCCTGGTGCGGCGCTACGTCGCACTGTTCACCTCCAAGTCCTATGAACACTGTGAGGACTTCGAGAGCGCCGGCAAGGTCGGGTTGCTGTGGGCCATCTCGACCTACGATCCCGCCCGCGGCTCGTTCGCGAGCTGGGCGTTCAAGCCGATCCAGAGGGAGATCCTGCGCGCGGTGCGCGACGCCGACCACCCGAACCTCAACCCGGGCGACTTCGAGAAGCGCCCGATCATTCTCGCGGCCGAGCGCGCCCTGCTGGAGGAGGCCGGCGCGGACGCCGTCCTCGACTTCGCCGCGATCGCCGAGCGCGCCGGGGTGTCGGTCGCCCAGGTCCGGCGGGTGCTGGCGCCGCCGCGGCTCGACAGCCTGTACGCGGGCGGCGCCGCGCCGGACGAGGAGGACGACTCCCGGGAGGAGCGGATGGCCGATTCCGTCCCGTCCATCGAGGAACAGGTCCTCCTGCGGTTCCAGCTGGGGGTCATCCGCTATGAGGGGTTGCCGGCCCTCGATTCCCGCGAACGGTACGTCCTGACGCGACGGTTCGGCCTGGACGGCGAGCCGGAGCAGCCGTTCCGTGTCATCGGGGAGCAGCTCGGGCTGTCCCGGGAGGGCGTACGGCAGATTCACCGCAGAGCTCTGGCCAAGCTGCACCAGCGCCTCGAAGACGCGGTGTGAGACGCAGCGGGACGAGCCGAGGACGAGCCGAGGACGAGCCCGATGGACGACGCGCACAGGCCGGCATCCGGCGCCGGGTCCGCGGCGGGTTCCGCGGAGTCGCACTCGTGGATCATCGTCGACGACCTCGACGAGGGTGACGCGAGCCAGCCCGACCCCCGTCCGGGGCTCCCGGCACCCGAACGGCGCAACGAGGGCTGGGACTTGGCCGGGACGACGTGGAACGGCATGTCGGTCACCCCGCCCAAAGCCCCGCCTTCCAGCTTGGCCGCCCACGGCGGCTCTCCCGCCCCCGCACCGTCCGCAGCGTCCGCGCCGTCCGCGCCTCCCGCGCCGTCCGCGCCTCCCGCGCCTCCCGCGCCGTCTCAGCCGGCGGTGTCGGCGCCCGGGCTTCCCACCCGGACCTCCCGCCCCGATCTGGGCCCGATGGCCGTCACCGCGGTCGTGACCCTCCTGGCCGTGCTGCTGGTGATCTCTTCGATGCGTTGAGCCGACGGTGAGTAAGGAGTCTCGCGGCCCAGGCCAGTAGTTGCGCGGAGCCGTCCCGCAGCACACCGCGGACGCCGCGCGCCAGTGCCAGCGCCAGACCGGCCACCAGGAAGTTCAGCACCATGGCCAGGCCCGCCACCTGGCCCCAGGCGGCCGACTCGCGGACCCCGCATCGGCCGGTGACGACGATGTCGCCAGGGCAGTGCGGCGGGATCAACACCGCCAGCGCCCCGATGACGGCGGCGAGCCCGCACAACGCCGCCGCGGCGGTGATCCGGCCGATCGACCGCTTCCAGCGGCGATGCAGCCGCACGACCACCCGGATGATCGCGGCGGCGCAGACTCCGGCGGCGAGTCCGCCGATCAGGTCGGCGGTCCCGAAGCGCACCCGTGCCCCGTACTGGAGGATCATGAGGGCCACGGAGCCCGCCGCCAGGCCGAGGCCCAGCGCGGCGACGATCGCGACCTCGGCCGATGCCGTCCGCAGCCCGCCGCGAGGCTCGGGCGGGCCGCTCACAGCGGTGACCGTTCGTAGAACCGCAGCTCCTGGTCACGCAGCGGCACGGTCGCGAACGCGACCCTGCTCCGGGGCTTGTTGACCCGCAGATAGCCCTCGCCGATGGTCAGGTCCCGCAGCTCCTTCGAGGTCACCAGGAAGTTCTCGTCGTCCTGGGCACGGATCTCGGCGGCACCGGGGGACCCGTCGACCCGTTCGGTGAGCTTGCTGGTGTCGCGCATCCCGAGGAACTCGGCGCACTTGTCCGCCGACTCCGGTGATGACTGCGCCATGGCGAACAGCCAGTTGATGTTCTGCGTGAGGCGGGACCAGTCGTCGCCGTCCTTGTCGATCCAGTCGGTGGGCCCCTGGGTGCACAGGACCATGCTGAACTGTGCGGACCGGACCCGCGCCAGCATGTTCATGGCGATGTCCCGGTTGATGAAGTTGGCCTCGTCGATGACGATCAGCCGGGGCCGATCCTTGGGCCGGCGGCCCTGGATGCGCTGCGCGGCGTAGACCGACAGGCGCTGCAGCGCCGAGGAGGACAGGATGCGGGCCATGTCGGGCTGACCCAGCGAGTTGAGCCCGATGTAGGTCAGCCCGTGGCCGCGGACGTCGAGCATCCGCCGTCCGTCCCCGGGGATCAGCAGGGCGCGGCCCGCGCCGGAGTCGTAGAGCCCGGTCAGCTTGGTGCCGAAGCCGGCCGCCGACTTGGCCTCGTCGGCGCTCGGCTCCAGCACATTGGCGTACCGGCTCCGGCAGTGACCGGCGCGCCGGACCGTGTCGATCACCTGAACCCGGTCCCGGACGGCGTTCCGCATCTTGGGGCCGGCCTCCATGATCTTGCCCAGCTCCAGCAAGGTGGGCGGGGGGAACCGGTCCGGGGCGACCCCGGCGGCTTCGTAGCACAGTTGCACGACCTGCTGGAGGATCTTGCGGTTCAACGCCTTCCAGTAGGCGTCGTCGAACTCCACCAGCGAGAGGATCGTGTCGAACGCCTCATCGGCCGACATGTCGGCGAGGACGTTGAACCAGTAGGACGACTGACGGTCCCCCAGCGCGATCTCCTGGAGCGGCACCTGGTGCATCAGGGAGTAGCCGCGCAGGAAATCCCGCAGCCCCCCGGGCTCGGTGTCCTCCTTCATGTCGATGACGGTGATGTCGTATCCGAGGTCGGCCGCCGCGCCGATGAGCCACATCAGGGTGACGGTCTTGCCGCTCCCGGTGGAGCCGACCACGCAGCCGTGCATGCCCAACTCGCCGGTGCTCAGCCACACGGGCCGCTTCCTGCCGCCAAGCCCGAGCGGGATGGACTTGTCCGCCAGGGCGGTGGCGCGCGCCTTCTCCGTCGCGTACGGGCCGCGCACGGCGGGAATGTCCGCCAGGGTGATCCGGCGGGACACCTGCCGCCGAAGCCTTTCGCGCCGGCCCCTGCGAGGGGTGATCGGGTCCTCGGTCATCTCCAGGCGGCGTAGCCACGTGCCGTCCAGCACGTCCTGAACCGTCTTCTTGCACCGCATCACCGCACCGAGCGTGGGGGCTTGGGCGGAGCGGGGGACCAGGCCGGCGCATCCCGCCAGCGCGACCGCCACGCAGAGCACCGCGGTGACCGGCACCCGGGCGGGGTGCCCGACGCCGACGCCGGCGAAGCTCATCAGCCAGTGGCCGTAAGCCAGCGTGTTCTCGTGCAGCCGCCAGCAGAACCCGACCAGCCCGGCCACCAGCAGGATGACCCAGTCCCGGCGGCGGAGGACGCGGCGCAGCAGCAGGAAGAGCACGATCGCGCAGGCGGCCAGCAGCGTCAGCAGCAGCGCCAGAGCCAGCGCCACCGTGATCAGGGCCGCGCCGACATAGCCGACGCCCGGTTCCTCGCGTCCGCGGATCGGCTCGCCGAAGTCAACCATCTGCGGTCCTCAGTCGGTGCCGTCTCAGTCGGTGCCGTCTTCGTCGTTGTCGTCTCCGCCGAGGCCGGTGGCCGAGGTGACGCTCTCGAAGACCGCGCCGGCCACGGCGCCCATGAATTTCGAGCCCTCCACGGTGAAGTCCAGGTTGAACAGCAAGCCGCAGACGGTCAGGCCGAACAGCAGCTTCTTGAATCCCTCCCCGGCCCTCCCGGCGGAAACGTGCCTGACCAGCGTAAGAATGCAGATGAGGCCGACGATGACGGCGACCGCGCCGCACCCGGCCGCGATGCCTTTGCCAAGCGTGGATTCCAGGAAATTGTTGGCACCGCCTTCGGCGCCGTCAGGAGGTACCGCTACCAACAACATGGTGATTCTCATCTCGGCTTCTCCGTGTTCGGGTTATCGGGTGGTGTAAGCGTTGGAGAACGGCTCCAGCCCGGCCGCGGAACCGGCCGGTCCCCAGGCAAGGACGGGCGGCCGCACTCCCTCAGGAGCCCCGACGAGCAGGTCGAAATCGGCGTGCACGGTGAACCTTCCGGCCGTGGCGCCCTCCGGCGGCTCTTCGGGCGCCGTTCCGGCCTGCGGCGCCCTGGCCAGCAGGACGCGCACCCGGACGATGAGCCGTCCACCGGACGCCCGGATCGCCGACAGCACCTGAACGGACCGGGCCGAGTCGGGCAGGGTGAAACCGGACAGCCCCACGTAGCGATGGTCGGCGTTCTGATCACCGGTGAGCGCCAGCAGCGCCGCCGAGTCGCCGGTCACATAGGCGTGCGCCCACCGCCCGACCTGCTCCTTCACCCGGTCGCCAACCGGGGTGACCAGGTCGCGATAGCCGGTGTAATCGCCCTGGCCGACCGCCTGGCCCGGCTGGTCGCCGCGGGCCGAGAAGGCGGGTGCGGCGGCCAGCCGCGGGCCCTGAGCGCTGAGCAGCACGGGAACGTCGAGTCGCAGGACCTGCGGGCCCGCGCCCGGAGTCGGTGAGGCGCTCGGGGAGCCGCTGGGCGTGGCGCTCGGGGAGCCGCTGGGGGAGCCGCTGGGGGAGCCGCTGGGCGTGGCGCTGGGCGTGGCGCTGGGGGAGGTGGTGGGCGAGCCGTCAGCCGATCTGCTGGGCGAGGCGCTCGGAGTGGCCCCCCGCGAGGCCCTGGTGCCCGGCCGCTCCCGGGGGGAAGCGGTGGGGGCCGGCTCGGTGCCGGCCTCGTTCCCATCCCGGTCCGGCTCCCCCGGCGCCGGCAGCATGACCAGGAAATGATGGATCTCGAAGTCGGTGAAGCCGAGCTCTTTCGATCCGAAGTGCTGAGGAGTGAAGCCCACCCAGCTCAGTGACCGGTAGGGGAGCGGAGGACCACCCTCGCCCTCGGCGCGGCCGGTCGCCGGAGGCGCGGCCTGCTCGGGGTCGAACGAGGCGGCGTGCGGGACGTTCAGCGGACCCCCCGACAGGTAGCTCATCGCCGCCGCGTGCGCCAGGCTCCGGCCCTCGGGCTCCGCCGGAGGCGCCTCGCGGCCGGAACGTCCGTTCGCCACGGATATGGCCGTCGCGGCCACGCTGAGGGCGGCCGCCAGGTACAGCACATAGAGGATCCGCCTGGCGCGCCTGCGGGCCGTCGGCTCGTTCGACCGCCTGGCGGGGACCATGGTGAAACGGGTGGGTGATGGTTCCGGCATGCTCCGGCTCCTGGTTTGTACTCCGCTCGTCGGCGGGACCGTCCGGTCGTCACGCCCATCGGCAAGGGAGGGCGCTCAGCCACGCCGTCCCCGGGTGCCGCGGCGCCTCCCGCGGCCGGAGCCGGATGCCTTCGGCCGTCGTCCCAGCCGGTAGCGGCCACGCCGCCGTCCGGCGCGCGGTACCGAGCGCAGCGGGTATCCCCGTGAGTCCCAGTCGACGGCGTCGACAGGGACCCCACCGGGCAGCATCCGGACCGTCCCCGCGGCGGTCCTGCGCAGGGGCGCGATCCCCACGTACAGGCGGACCGGGCGCCCCTCGACCACCGGACCGTGCGTCCTGGCGGTGCTGAGCCGCAGACCCAGCCATCGGGTCAGCGACTCGCCGGGCAGCGGCGAGAAGTTGGCCGCCGCCCACCCGGCCGCGCCGCCCAGCATCGGGCCGTAGATCAACGCCCGGAGTCCCGGCCCGAAGATGAAGACGGTC
The DNA here is from genome assembly GCF_043906805.1 of Actinomadura sp. SCN-SB. Taxonomy (NCBI): domain Bacteria; kingdom Bacillati; phylum Actinomycetota; class Actinomycetes; order Streptosporangiales; family Thermomonosporaceae; genus Actinomadura; species Actinomadura sp. SCN-SB. The sequence goes on from NZ_JBIMPP010000009.1 coordinate 147,968, forward strand.
CCGAGGAATCCCAGCATCGCGCCGCCCGCGACAACGGCGAGGGTGGTCAGCCTGACGGTTCGCGGCAGCGTGACTTCCTTGGTGATGCCGCCGATCACGGGTGGCGGCGGCTTGAGCATGTTGGTCGCGGCCAGCATCGTCGGGCCGCGCACTTCGTCTTCGGTGCTCATGCCGGGATCGTCCGCGCTCACCGGGCCCTCGCCACAGCCGGAGTTGCCTTTTCGGCGTCACCACAGACGGTCCGATACATGCCGAAGATGACGGACCACGTGCGAGCCGGTTTCAAACGCCGCCGGCGCCCGTGGGAGGCGGTGGAACTGCCCGAGTGGTGGACGCTGGCCATCTGGGCGGGCCTCGCCGGCGTCGTGGTCGCTCTCGTGGTGAGCGGGCTGGCCGCCCGTGGTGGATCGGGTGGCGCCACCGCCGGTGCCGGGGCCGTTCGCTACACGATCCAGCCCGTGAACCCTCACCGGGTGGCTCCGACGCGGGAAGCGGCGTCCCCCGAGGCAGCGGGGGCGGACGCTCCTCCCGGCCCTTCGCAGGCCCCACGGGTTCCCTCGCACGGGGACTTCGGGGCGACCGCACCGGTGCGAGTGCCCCGGACCGGGGGCGGTATGGCGACCATCCCCGCGGGCGCCTGGAATCTGGCGCTGGCCGCCGCCCGCGCCGCGGCGACCGGTGACTGGACCGGGGTACCGGTGCGCGGCGACGCCGGCGGGGTGGTCAAGTCGCCGGAGGGCTCCGTCGTCGGGACCGTCACCGTCGAGGACCCCGCGGTGACCGGCCCCGGCCTGCACAGGTTCAGCGCGACGATCACACACGGCCCGGCGGAGCCGCCCTATCGCGTCGCGATCGACGTCGAACGCGACCGGTCCGGCTTTGTGGCCTCGCGAACGCCGCAGGAGACCGGGCGGCCCTGAGGCCCTCGCCGGGCGTCCCGCAACGGCGCAACGACATCCCTGGTCCGAGTCCGACTGGCCGGTTTCGACCTGCGAACCTTCGCGAGGTGGCGGATGAACGAAGCGGACGGCGCCGCCGAGTCCGATCCGCGCGCGGCGGCGTCACGGCTGACCCGCCGGCGCGCCTCGGCGCTCATCGCCGACCAGGACCCCGGTACGGCGGACAGGACCCCACCGGCCGAGGCGGCGCCCGGCCCACCTCCGGGCACCGAAAGCGGCCGTCCGGACGTCCCCGCCAACCCGCTCGGCGCCCCGGCACGGGAAGGGATCGGCGGTCCCTCGGCCGGCCCCTCGGCCGCTCCCTCGGCCGGCCCCTCGGCCGGTCCCGTCGCCGGCAGGGGAGCCACCGGGACCGCCGGCGATGCTCCCGGCGCGTCGGCGGGCCTGCCGGGCGCCGCCGGTCCGGCGGGCACCGGTGGTCCGGCGGACGCTGCTGGGTCGGCCGGCAGACCCGGGTTCGTCCCACCGGAGGGTGACACGCTCAAGGACAAGGCTGGGCATCTGGCCGGGCAGGCCCTGGACGAAGGCGCCCGCCAGGGAGCGGCATCGGCCGGTGTCCCGCCGCCCGTCTACGACGCGGCCAAACGCCTGCTCGACACCAAGGCGGGCCGGGCTATGCTGGACCGCTCGCCGGGGGGCCGGCTGCTGCCCAAATCCGTGAAGGACGGCTTCTTCAAGTCGGGTGGCGGCAAGGGTGGCCCCGGTGGGAGCGCGGACGACGAGCCCGGCGACTCCGGCACGGCCTCGGGTAGCGGCCGGTATGCCATGGTGCTGGCCGTCACCCTGCCGCTACTGCTGCCGCTGCTGTGCGTCATGCTGATCGCCACGCTGGTGCTGGGAACGCAGGCGTCCTTCGACGCCACGCCGTCCCAACCGCCCGCCGAGTCCGACGAGGCCGTCGCCGAGTACTTCCCGCCCGGCTGGCAGCAGATGCTGAAGCACGCCGCGGAACGTGCCGAGGCCGGAGCGCCGGTGCACGCCGCGGTGCCCTGGACGATCCTGGCCGGGCTGGCCGCGGCGCAGACCACCTTCGCCCGGTACAGCCCGTACGACGCCATCGACCGCGACCCCGGGCGCTCGGTGAAGGAGATCCTGACCGGCGGTGGGACGGGGGGCCGTCCGGCGCCCGAGAGCACGGCACCATCCGCTCCGACGCCTACCCCGACATCCACATCCACATCGACGCCGACGTCCACGCCGACATCCACGCGGACGCCGACGCCGACGCCGACGCCGACGTCCACGCCGACGTCCACGTCCACGTCACCGGCCGTTGCGCCGACGGCGGCGACCATGACGCCCACCGTGCGCCGTGCCGCTGCCACCGGCTCGCCCAGCGGCACGCCGTCTCGGGCGGACGCGGGCGGCTGCGTGGTGGACGCCCCATCCCCGCCCATCGGCGGCAAGGGCACGGAGGGCTCCGGGCCCTACCTGCTCGGCCCCGCGGCCGCGGCCGAGATGCGCCGCGCGGGCCTTGACCCACAGAACCCGTGCGAAGCCTCCGTCTACGTGGGACGCAAGCTTTCGGCGGCGGCGCGGAAGATGGCGGACGACCCGTCCAACCCCTACAAGATGCCCGCCGAGTCAGAGGGCAGGCAGGAGCGGGCCCGCGAGTACTGGGCCAAGGTCATCGGGGCCTCCGGGCTGTTCACCGAGCCCGGCGGCGCCGCCGACGATGCGGAGTGTTCCGTGCCACGGCCGGATGATCCGGACAAGCCGTGGTCGATCAGCTTCAAGGTGATCTCCATCTGGAGCTGCGCGGGCGCCCGGTCGGCGGAGCTGCATCTGGTGACCGGAGGCAGGTACGCGGACGGCTCCGTCGAGTTCGAGGTCGAGCCCGACCGGTCCGCCGCCATCAAGCTCCTCGTCGACGAGGCGCTGGCGGTCAGCTACGCGGCGGGGGGCTGGGAGACCCGCCGGTGCGACGACGACGCGGACGGGCGGCAGGGCGTCTTCCCCATGACCAAGCAGGAGGCCGCCGCCGCCCGGGTGACCGACCGCTGCGACGTCGACGCGAACATCGCCGGGGCGGCCCGGCTGGTGCTCGGTGATGAGGCGGTGCCGCCGCGGAGCCGGGCGGCCGGGCTCGGGCCGTTCCAGCCGATGGCGGGCGGGTGGCAGCGCCTGAGCATCGCCATGGGCGACGACCTCGGGCTGTTCTCGAAGGTCGGCCCCAGCCGGAACTACACCGGGACCGAGGCCTGCACCGCGGTGCTGACCGCGTATCTGCGGGCCATCGCGCCGCACGCCGCGGAGTTCGCGGCGCTGCGGGAGGTGCCCACCGCGTCCGAACTGCGGCGGGTCTGGGATCCGAAGCTGACCGCCCTGCGCGGTGCGCACGGCATCACCGCCCCGGAGTCCGACCCGGCCTGCGCGGTCGGCTCCTGGGCGCGGGGCTTCAACGCCGCGCTGGCCGAACACGCCACCGAGCTGGCCGGCGCCGACCCTGCGGGAGGCCCGAACCTCGTCGGGCTGGGTAACTACTACCAGGGCAAAGAGGACGCGATCCGTCCCACCAAGCCGGTTCCCGGCAAGGACACCCTGGTCATCCCCAGGCTGGCGGTACGTCCGCTGGAGGACGTCGGCGCCCCGATCGCTCCCGACGCCACCGAGGCCTGGTCACGGGCCGGCACCGGCGAGGGCGTGAACCTGCCGGCCGCGCGGCGGGCCGTGGACTTCGCCTGGTTCTTCGGCGGGGTGATCGAACCGTTCGACAGCGCCGGCGAACGGATCGGCACCCTGCTCAACGATGACCCCGAGGGTTCCGGGCCCAGCGATGACCCCGAGGGTTCCGGAGCCGACGATGACCCGGAGGGGTCCGGAGCCGACGACGACCCGGAGAAATCCGGGCCACCGGCACCCAAGCAGAAGGAGGCCGGGCCGGATGGCTGCCCCACCAAGGCGCCGCGCGGCACGCTCCGGCAGGGTGCCGAGAAGATCGGCATCGCGAAGCTGTGCGCCGACGCGGTGGCCAAGGCCCGCACCCCGGAGGCCGCCAAGGCCATCAAATGGGCCCTGTCGCATCTCGGCATGAAGTACAGCCAGCCCCATAGGAACGACCCCGGCTACGCCGACTGCTCCAGCTTCGTGTCCCGTGCCTACCGGGACGCGATCCCCGGTCTCTACACGGGCAACGCGCCGACCACGCACACCCTGCGCCGGCTGAGCTGGATGCGGCAGATCTCCCTCGGGCAAGCCAAACCCGGTGACCTGGTGGAGCCGCACCCCGGGCATGTGGCGATGCAGCTCGCCGGCGGCTACAAGGTGCACACCAACAGGCCCGGCGACGTCGCCCACGTCACTCGGGCCTACTCGTCGGCCACCTGGGTGGGCTGGGTCGACCCTTCCAAGGTCTGAACGGGGCCTCCGGCGCGGATTCGCCTCGCGGTCATTCCCGCCGGTACATCCGTTTCAGCATGGCGCGCGAGTTCGGCGTCGCCGACTGCCTGGGATCGGACTCGCGCGTCCGCTGAGCCTCGTCCGCGATCCGCTGCGCCTCGTCGTGCAGGCGGACCGAATTCTGGTTGGCGAAGAACTCGTTCCTGATCAGCGTGGCCACCGCCGACCTGAACTCCTCCACACTGGCACCGAGCTTCTCGGCTGCGCCGGCGTCGCCCGGTAGGACGGACAGAGCCCCGATCCCACGGTCGAACAGCTCGTTCATTTGTGTCCGTTGGACGTGCAGATCCCTGAGGCGTTCCCCCGTGTTCCGCGCGCCGCCGGGACGGCCGAGCTCGTCGGTGCGCAGGTCGACCAGGCTGCGCGCCGACATCGAGGCCAGCAGGGAGTCCCGCAGGCTCGTGGTCAGGCCGTCGATCCGCTTGACACCGGCGCCGTGCTCGGCGATGAGCCGATCGCGGCGGGTCCGCGCCTCCTCCGGCGGCAGCCGGTCCCATTGCTCGAAGAGGCGGCGCATCCGCTCGGCGACGTCCTCCATTGCGCCGAACGCGTGGTCGAGTTCCTCCCCGATCACCCCGGCGGTCGTCGGCCGTCCGTCGGGAAGCCGGGCGGGAGCGTTCTTCATGTCCCGGATCTCGCTGAGGGCGGCGTGCCCCACCCATGCCGGACCGGGCGGCGTGCCGCCCTCGTCCGGGCCGGGGGCGTTCGTGCCGCCCCGCGGGGACGGTCCGTCCATCCTTTCGAGCACCTTCAGGTAGGCGGCTGCGCGCTGCTCCGCCGAGATCGGTCCGTCATCCGGTGCCTGGGACGAGGCCGGCTGCGTCGTGGTCCCCTGTGTCCCGTCCTTGGCGGTGTCCGTTGGGCCCGGCTTGTCCTTGGCGGTGTCCGCCGAGTCCGGTTTGTCCTTGGAGGTGTCCGCCTGATCGTCGGTGGTCCCGTCGGCGGTCCCCCGGTGTTTCAGGAACCGCTCGTTCAGCGTGCCGAAGCCCCGCTTGAACGCGGCGAGTCCCTCCGCCGGCGCCGTGCTCGCCCGGTCGGCCACGTTACGGGAGGCCGGCCCGTCACCGGCCGCCTTCAGCGCCGCGGCGCCCGCGAAGCCCACCGCGCCGTTGATGCTCGTGATGTTCCCGAGCCCCATGGCCTTGGTGACCTTCTTGAACAGCCAGAGCGCGGCGAGGGGGGCCGCGGCCTCGGCGATCTGTTCGAAGAAGCTCGGGGTGTCGGTGCCGATCGCGGCCCGGATGGCCCCGGTCGTCACCACGATGAGCATCAACATGGCGGTCAGTGCGAGGGTGAGGACGAACTTTCCGGCGGCGGCGGCACCGGTGAACTTCAGCAGCCGCTTGCCCTGTTCGAGCCGGGCGGCGAACATGATCAAGGAGATGGGAAGGATCATGGCCAGCCCCGCCAGTGCCACGCTGACCAGCGTGAGGCCGATCGCCAGGGGACCCAGCACCAGCAGGAAGATGGCGGCGATGATCAGCGACATGAGCCCCTGGCTGATCCGCTCGGCCTCGTTGCCGCCGAGCCAGGACGCGACGAACGCCCAGTTGGCGCGGCATGCCTCCGAGGTGATCGCGCACTCCCCGAGCTTGCCGTTCAGCTCGTCGTCGCCGTTGAAGTAGAAGGCCCCCAGACTTTCGCCTCTCGTTCGTCCGGGGAGCGCGTTGTCCAGCAGAAAGTCGACGAACTCCCCGAAGTTCATCCCGAGCCCGTCACTGCTGTAGAGGAACTCGCAAGCCTCGGACGTTCCACTCATGCCGGCGGCGTCCCACTGCGGCAGGGGCTGCCCGCCGCCCAGTCCGTCGTCGCTCCGGCAGGCGCCCCACGCCACGATCAGGGTCTGTTCGCCGGTCCGGGCGGTGATGGCGACCCCGCGCCGCATCTCCGGCGTGGTGGTACCCGGGGCCTGTCCGATCGACAGGTCGTAGGCCGCGAGTTTCTGCGTGACGTCGACATCGGCGCGCGCTTCGAGCAGCCGGCATGCCGCGTGGGCGGGCGACGGGTTCTTCGCGTTGCCGTCCCCGAACTGCGCGAGCATCCAGGACCGGACGAGCGTGGTCTCCCACATCCTGCTCACCTGGTCCATGGCCGCGACGCCCTCGTCGAACCCCGCGGATTCGTTGTCGGCCCGGTACTTGTCGTAGAGCGCCTTTTCCAGTGCGGCACACGTGGCCTTCCCGGCCACCGCCTCATCATGGTCGTAGAAGACGTTGCTCTCCTCCCGCCGGCGGCTGAGGTCGGCGAGGTCGGACAGGTCCAGCAGGGACTCCGACGCCCGGCCGAACCAGTCCTGCACCGTCTTGGCCATCCAGGGAACGGTGTAGGCGCCGGTCGGATCGCTGGGTTCGTCGGACTGGTCCGCGATGAAGAAGATCAGTCCGGTGGCCGCCAGGAACGCGGTCAGCATCCGCATGGCCGCCGCGGGCCCGCCCTTCCGCTTGCCGCTGTTCCAGCGCCGCGCCGCGGCGGCCAGCACGAACAGCCATGCCGGGATCAGGAACCAGGACGCGTAGAGGGCGAAGGTCCGGGCGGCCGAGTTGATCGAAGGGGCGGCCAGGCACACCATGTCGAAGCTGTAGCTGAACCCCATGGCCATGCCGATGATGCGCCATGCCAGCGCCGCCGCCATGAACAGGAAGCTGGCGAGCATCGACATGAACGCCCGGGTCTGGATGAATCTGGCGTTGTCGACGACGAAGAGCTCGAAAGAGGTCCACCGGTTCAGCGGCAGGTAGTCCCGTACCTCGCTGTACGTCTGGCAGTTGCTCGGCCGGGAGCTCGGCTCGGCGTCGGGTGGCTCGGTGTCGGGTGGCTCGGTGTCGGGTGGCTCGGCGTCGGGTGGTGCGGCATTGGGTGGTGCGGCGGGCGCGTGGGCCGGGGAACCGAGCGTGGCGGCGGCCGGTGAACCGGCCTGCGGCGCGCCAGCCGTGGTGGACGCGGCCATCGCGATGATCATCGGCGCCGTGTCGGCGTCATCGGAACCGGAGTACTGTCCCGAGAGCAGGGCCAGGCCGGAGAACACCGTGAGGACCAGCGCCCACACGAGGATCTGGAGACCTCGCCGGGGCCGCGTCGCCGCATCGCCGGATGCCCGCACCGGGCGGGAGCGCTCTGCCGGACCCAGCCCACTCCGACGTCGGCTCAGGTGCTGAGCCACGCGTCTCCCTCGACGTTCGCCTCGGAGGGGGCGGCGGCGCCGTGCTCGGCCCGCGCGGCGGCCGCCCGCCGCTCCTCGCGCTTCCGGCGGTCCTCGGGGTGCGTGCTGTAGGCCGCGGCGGCCTCCGGGGGCGTCGGCCCGAGGACGACCTGGGCGTGCCGCCCCGCCAGATCGCGGAAGATGCCGCGCGCCCAGCGGCCGGGCTCGCCGTTCTCGGGGGGCAGCGGCCCGAACTCGCGGAGATCGGCGATGCGCTCGGGAGTCGGCTGGAGCCCGCACAGGCTCAGCGCCGCCTCCGCCTCCTTCCGCTCGTTCAGCTTCAGCACCAGCACGCGGCTGAGGTAGGACTCCAGGTCCTTGGTCACGACGTCCGCGATCCGCTGGGTGAGGAAGACCGGCAGGATGTTCAGCGAACGGCCCTCCCGGGAGATGCGCTGCAGCGAGGCCAGGCCCTCCGCCTGCGACAGGAACGTCCACGCCTCGTCCACGACCAGGACCCCGGACCGGTTGGAGATGAGGATCTCCAGCGACGCCCGGATGACCAGGCGCACGGCGGCGAGTCCGATCCGTTCCGACACCGAGTACTCGCTGGGGGACTTGCCCTCCGGGAGGCCCAGATCGCGGTCGAAGTCGACGAGCGTCAGGAGCTGCGTCATGTCGAGGCGCGGCAGCGGCTTGAGGGCGATGCCGAGGGCGAACATGCTGGACGCCTCCATCTGCTGCTCGACCAGGCCGCGCAGCCGCTCGGCCTCCTCGCCGGGCACGTACCGCAGGGCGTCCCACACGCAGCGCGCGCCGTTGAGCGCGCCGCGTTTGAGACCCGACCCCAGAGCCAGCCGCTCGGGCAGTGTCAGTCCGTCCCGGTGGTCGTCCAGCGCAGCCAGGATGTGCACGTTGGCGATCTCCGCGGCGATCGTCGGCGGCGCGTACCGGAACGGGTCGAAGGCGCCCGGGGACTCCTCCAGGGCGGCCATGGAGACCCGGCCGCTGGGCAGCCCGAGCTTGCGGGCGTAGTCGACCATCCCGTAGAGCGAGTCCCCGCCCTTGGGATTGACGAAGATCACCGGCAGGCCGTTCAGCGCCGACTGGAGGGCGACCGACTGGGCGAAGAACGTCTTTCCGCTGCCGGGGTCCCCGAAGATCCCGAAGACCGGCGGCAGGTTGCGGCGCGGGGCGCCGAGGGGGTCGACGAAGAACGGGGTGCCGTCCGGGTCGATCAGGCCGCCGAAGACCCCGGTGCCGTCGCCCAGGTGGGAGAACGACTGGAGGCCGGCGTGCGAGATCATCGGCACGTTGACGTCCTGGAGGAACGGGTTCACCCGTACCGAGGAGCACGGCAGGGTCTCCTCCAGGGCCTGGATCTGCCGGTGCTCCAGCGGCTTCATCTGGATGCCGTAGACCTGGCTGAGGTAGTCGATGTAGGTCTGGGCGGCGCCACTGACCTCGCGTGCCATGACGATGCTGCAGTTGGCGAGCATCGGCTGGTTGGAGCCCGCGAGGTAGTCCTCGACCTCCTTGGCCTGCCGGAAGGTCTTGGACAGCTCGACCTTTTCCAGGTCCTGCGTCTTCCGCTCCTCCTGCATGTTCGCCATGATCCGGCGCTGCGCCCTGCGGGCTCGGGCCCGCGTCAGGTTCGCCGGCTCCAGCTCGGCGCGGATGGAGATGACGTGCGGCGCGTCACCGGGCAGGCTGACCGCCTCCATCGCCCACTGCGAGTGCGGGGATTCCAGGATCGGCTGGTCGAAGCGCATCACGGCGGACATCTCCAGCTCTCCGAGACCGTGCACGCGAAGCCGGGTGGGCAGCTCCTCGAGGACCGCGTCCGGGCCGCGCCCGAGGTTGTACCAGGACTCCAGGTGGTCCAGTTCCTGGCGGGTGGGCGGCCGCGCGTTCGCCCGCTCGAAGATGACCTGGAGGAGCTCGATGTCCTTGCGGTAGAGCTCCAGGTTCGGCACGTCCTCGGCGATGGACTCCTTGACCAGTTCCGTGAGCGCCTTGAACTTCGCCGCGCCGCTCGCGTTCCGATCCGTCCTGGACGCCTTGTCCATCAGTGACGACCGGAGCAGCACCCCGACGAGCAGGGCCCGCCGGGGGGCCAGGAACCCGAAGGCCCCGGCCTGGTAGGACCGCAGGGCCGCGGCGTTCTCCGGCGGTGGGACGACCTGGTCGTCCCAGGTGATCGAGATGACGTGGATGTTCCGGTTGCTGGACAGCGTGGCCAGGCCGCCGATGGGCTGCCGGGATGTTCCCCCGAGCTCGCTCAGCAGCCGTGCGAGCGGCAGGGCGAGCGTCAGCTGCTGCTCCGGGTCCTCCCATTTCATCGGCGACAGCGGCAGGGCGCGGTACATCCACACCTCGCCGTTGTGGCCGACGTAGATGCCGTCGGCGGTGCGCCATGCGTACGGCGTCGTCCACATGGTGGCGGTATCGGCCTCCGACCGGCCTGCTCGGCCGACTCCTGCCAGCCGCCGGAGCGTCGCCCTGAGGTGCGCCATGTATGTCATCTCCCGGTTTGCGTAAGGTCTCGGGGGGGATCGTCCGGGAATCGGTGGTGGCCGCAGCCGCCCTTGTCCGCACGATCGCAGCAGAGGACCAACCGCCTGCACCGGTTGGCGGACAACCTGGGGACCAGAGATGGCAACTACGCCGAACCTCGTCGTGGCGGGGGATCCGAGCGTCGCGGGAAAGTTGCGGGAGACCGGGAGGTTCCCCGCCGTGTTCGACGTCGCCTCGGCGGCCGAACTTCGCACCCTGTCCAGAAGCGGCCGGGTCGGCCGCCCGGCCGCGTTCATGTTCGCGCCTGGGTTCATCGAGGACCTTCCGGGCGCCGGCGTGAGCGTCCTGGCGAACGGGCTGGCGGGCAACGGCTTCACCGTGCTGGTCCACGACCATTTCAAGAAACGGGGGGACGAGTTCGGCTCCGGGGTGTGCGTCACCGGCGGCCGGGTGCGGCTGTCGGAACTGCTGACGATGCTCGGCGCCACCCGCAAACCGGACGGGATGACCGCGGCCGAGCCCCACGCAGTGCACACGGCGGCCACCCCCCGCGGTGCGGGCGCCGCGGCCGCCAAGCCGTCCATGCCCGACCTGCGTGTCGCGGGCGCTGCGGCCGCCAAGCCGTCCATGCCCGACCTTCGTGTCGCGGGCGCTGCGGCCGCCAAGCCGTCCATGCCCGACCTGCGTGTCGCGGGCGCTGCGGCCGCCAAGCCGTCCATGCCCGACCTTCGTGTCGCGGGCGCCGCGACCGCCGAGCCGTCCAGGCCCGCTGCCTCGCTCGCGTGGCCGGCGCGACGGCCGGTGGCCGCCGAGACGCCGGAATCCGCCGGCCGCCGCGGCAAGGTCATCGCCGTCACCGCGGCCAAGGGCGGGGTCGGCAAGACCAGCATGGCGGTGAATCTGGCCGTGTACGCGGCCCGCCTGCTGCAGGCGGTGGACAGGGCGGGCACGGTGGCCCTGGTGGACACCAACTTCCAGCAAGCCGACGTCGGGCGCTACCTCTCCCTGGACTCCCCGACGATTCTCGATGTGTTCCAGCACCCCGGAGCCCTGAACCCGCAGGCCCTGCGCGGCCACATGGCGCGCATCGCCGAGATAGACCTCTACGCGCTGCTCGGGCCGCCTGACATCGTGGCCGCCGACCCGGCCGTGATCAACGCGAAGCTGTACCAGCGGATCATCGCGGCGCTGCGGGACGCGTTCGACTTCGTGTTCGTCGATACGCCGGTGGCGGAGCTGTACCACACGACCTTCACCGAGCTGGTCCTGCCCGAGGCCGACGCGATACTCGTCCCGGTCGAGCCCAACCGGGTGACGTTGGAGGCCGCCCAAGCCTGGCTGCGGGCGATCACGTTGCCGCAGCACTCCCGGGACGGGCGCGTGGATCCGCGAAAGCTGTCGCTGGTGCTCAACCGGGCCCGCGGCGACGTGGACTGCGGCCCGGAGGACGTGATGGACCTGTTGTCCGGCTGGCGGCTCGTCGGGGTGATCCCCGACGACGAGGAGTGGATGCAGGCGGTGAACGAACACCGGCTGGTCGGCATGCACGTCGGCTCCGGGCTGGACGAAACGTTCCGCGAGATCCTTCAGGCCGTGACCGGTGAGACCGCGTTCGGCACGGCGACTCTCGACCCGCCGGGGAACGGCCGCGCGCATCGGTGGAAGAAGGTGCTCGGACTGAACCGAGTGTGATCAGCGCCGCCGACGAATCTCTCAGGGAAGGACCGACCATCATGGCGAGTGACCAGGACTCCGATCAGGGCATGGACTTCTGGGCGTCCATCGGCGTCACCGGCGCGGACGGGGACGGGGACGGGGCGGCCCCCGAACCGGATCAGGCGCCGCAGGGCGAACGGGCGGCCGGAAAGGGGCGCGCCCCCCGGGCCAAGGCGCCTAAACCACCCAAGGCGCCCAGGGAGGCCGACGAGGTCAGGGAAGAGAGAAAGGCGGGGAAGATCAAGGGATCCACGGAGGCCGGGGCGGCCGTGCCCGCGGCGAACGGCGCGCCCGCGGCGAAAGGCGCACCCGCGGCGAACGATGCGTCGTCGGAGCCGGCGTCCGTCCGGCCGGCGCAGTGGCCGGCCCCTCCCACGGCCGCGTCCGCTCCGTCCTGGGAGGCCGCCGAGCGGCTGTGCGACTCGCTGCGCGGGCACTTCACGGCGCGGCCGGCCGACGTCGTCGACGGTCCGGAGCGGGCGGCCGGGCTGAAAGCGCTGGCCGGGCCGGCTCAGGGAGACGGCGGCCTGGCCGCCAAGGTTCACGACCTGCTGAACGGATGGCATCTCCTGGGGGAACTGTGGCGCGACCCGGATGTGGAGGAGATTCACATCCGCGGCACCGAGGTGATGGTCTGCACTTCGTCCGGCGTTCGGGAGGTTCCCGGTTTCCCGGCCACCGACGCCGCGAGACGGGCCGTCGAGGCGGTCATCGTCTCCTCGGACGACGCGGGCGCCGTGTTGACCGAGTCCGGCGGCTCCATCATCGTGAGCCGCCGCAATCTCGGGCCCACGGACGCGGCCGCGCTCGTCGCGGCCGGCGTCGTCACCCGCCAGCAGATCTCCGAGGTCGAGCGGACGCTGCGGGACCTGAACGCCGTGACGCTGGAAGGGCCGGCGGCTCGGGTCGTCCTGCGGGCCTTCGCTTCGCTCATCCCGCCGGGCAGCCGGATCTTCCTGGGCCCGTTCGGGTTGCTCCCCCGGGGGTGCGTCGCGGCGGTGAGCCCGCTGTGCGCCGACTACGTCGTCGGGGTCCGCGTGGGTGGGGAGGCGGAGGAGATGGCGGCGGCCGGGCAACTCGGCGCCTTGATCGCCAACCCGCGGTCGCCGTTCACCACCGGGGTGCGGTACGCCGTCTCCGGGCGGTTCGCGGCGCCCGGCAAGGTCACCGCTCGCTGACCGGCGCCGCGGCGCCGGTCAGTCCCGCTCTCGGATCTCCAGTCGACGCGCGCGCGCCGCCGCCGCCAGCAGCGGACCCATGAGGCGGGTCACGGGCGTCCGGCGTACGGTACCCGGCATCCCGGCCAGTTCGGTGAGCGGCCGCACACCGGCTGTGCCGTGCAGTTCGAACCCGCGGACCGGATTCACCCACACCGTGCCCTGCTCGGTCTCCAGCACCGGGACCGGCCGCTCCGCCGGGGCGGCGGCCAGTTCCCCCAGCGACCACCCGTGGCGCCGGGTGGCGTCCGCGAACGCGGCGACCTGCTCCAGCTCACGCCGCAGCCGCGGCATCTGGTCGGCGTCGAACGCGGCCGGCCGGGAACCGAGCGCGGTGGCGTGGCCGCCGCCCAGCCGACCGGCGATCTCCGCGACCAGGTCCAGCACGCTGCGATGCAGGACACCGACGTCCTGGCCGTCGACGGTGAGCACCATGAAACCCAGCGTCCTGGCCGGCTCGTCCGGCCGGTCCCGTGCTGGTCGCGATTCATGCAATGGCGCTTTCTCCACCCCGGCGGCAACCTCGTCCGAACCCTACCGCTCAGCCGGCGTACGCCTTGATCGTACGGTCGGACTCCAGGATGAAGGTGGCCGCCTCGTCCGGCGTCAGTCCCAGCACATCCACGATCAGCCGGAGCGGGCCCATCTTCTCGGCGTCGCAGCGCTGGCATCTGGCGCGGTTGTCCTTGTACACCGTCATCGACGGATTCCTGTCGCCGTGGCGATGCCGGCTCGAGCGCGGGCAGTGCCAGTGGCCGGCGTCGCCGGCTTCGGGCGCCGAGCCCAGCCGCCTCAGCACGACACGGATGTCCACCTTGTTGGCCCGTGTGAGGCGCTCGTTGCGGTCGGAGACCGGGACGGGCGGCACCACCTCGGCGCCGCGGCGGCCGGCCCGCAGCAGTTGCCGGTGCCGCGCCGCGCCCCGCCGGATCTTTTCCAGGTCGATGCCCTGGTTCGGGTCGGCCTTGGTCACCGGAGCGGGCTCGGCCCCGGTGGACAGGTACGGGAACCGGTCCTCGGTCCGGCGGCGAATCGCGGCCACGATCATGAGCATGACCAGCGCGCCATGGGCCGACTCCGGCGGTACCATCCGAAGCCGCGCCGCGTAGCGGATCACGCTCACCGCCTCCGGGGTGGCCCTTCCGTCCGGGTCGAGGTGCACGGTCGGGATGCCCTCGGCCGCGGGGCCGCCGACCTGCGCCCACATCAGATGCCCCGGAGGTCTGCCGGCATCGGGGAGGTCCTCCTGGTCGAGCCGGGAGAACTCCAGGACGGCGCCGCCGGCGTACGCGTCGACACGCCGCCCGGCGAACCCGCACAGCGCGGTGTACGGCACCAGACAGCCGGGGCCTTCGGGCGCAAGGAAGATCACCCGTGACCGGAAGTCCTCGGGGGTCAGTCCGCTGGTCCGCAGCCCGTCGAGTGTCGAGGAGGTGATGTCGCCCTCGCCGGGGACGAGGTCCACGGTCTTGATGCCCTCCGGCCCCGGCGGCGACCCTGCGGTACGGACGGCGAGCACGTAGTCGGTCAGCTTGTTCATGTGTCCTTGCCTCCGTAGGTCCGTCAGCGTGGATTGCATGCTTACCGTCCTGACCGCGAGGCGATCCGCACCCGCTCGATTCGGCGCTTGCCGAATCGGCGCGCTCCCGAACGGTCATGACGATGGATCGGTGCCGAACCCGGCCAGGCTTACAACATAACCGGCGATTGGCCGACGGTCGGTGGAGGGGACACGAAGAAGGTGGACGTTGGCTAGAAGTACGCACATCAAGGAAGAGTTCTATGTTCTGCGTCTCTTCGATGACGACGTCCCGTTGTTCGTGGACGCGACCAAGTACGTCAGGCAGAACTTGCCGTTTCCGCTCAGCGCCAAGAAATCTTTGAAGGCCACCTGCGGTGTGCGCACCGACGACGAGGTGGTGGCGTTCAGCCTGCGCAACTACACGGCCAGGCAAGCCGAGAAGGAGATCGAGCACGTCGCGTCCGGGGGAGACGGGAAGGCCGGCGCGCGCAACCTGCTGGTCACCCGGATGCCCCGCAAGACGTTGCACAGCCTGAACGAGTCGGCGCGTTCGCTGGCGGTGGTGCTCCGCGACGAGGTGATCGTCGAGTTGGACGGCGAGCTGTACGTCCTGACGCTGACCCGGACCGGCGTTGAGGACCGGCTGAGCCTGACGGCCAAGCTGAGCCGGGTCGAGGACCGATACGTCTGGACCGCGATCGACGACCCGGACGTATGGTTCGAGCTTCCCGTCACCGGCGTCCGCCTGCGCGTCTTCCTGCGCTCCCCGGTCCGGGACCGGATTCTCGCGTACGGTTTCGCCGGCTATCTCACGCGCAAGCCCGGAGAGGCGGAGACGGTGACCCGGGCCACGGCGATGGCGCTCAACAGCGTGCTCGGCCTGGCGACGTTCCGGATGCTGTCCGCCCTGGCCCATGTCGACGTCCCGCCTCTGCCGTCCATTCCCCGGTTGCGCACTCCCGCCGAGCGGGTGGGCTTCACCGTTCCGGTGCTGCTCTTCACCGAGGAGGGGACCTTGGCGGCGCGCGGCCATGTGGCCGCGGAGATCGACCTGGACCACCTTGACCCGGTGACCGGGGCGCTCCAGTTCCACCTCGCGGAGGGCGCGGACATGGAATGGAACCCGGCGGTGGCGGGCACGGTGGCGTTCCCCGCCTATGAGAGAGTGCTGACCGACACCATTGCCGCCGTCGTCCAGAGGCTGCTGGGCCCGGAGGCGGTGAACGACATGGCTTACGACATCATGCTGTCCGATCTCGGCGAGGAGGCGGTGGCCCGCCTGCGCGCCGCTACCACCGGCCTGCCCGGGTTGAAGGCCACGCCCCGCTCGGCCGAGATACGGCCGGTACAGCCGGTCTGAGCCGCCCGCCCTCCCGCGTCACGGGTCAGGGAAGCGAACGACCGGCCGGATTGAGCCATAAAAGCGGACAGAAGCCGTATTCTAGGGCGGTATGCCGGGCGGTGCCGCATTTCCTCAAGGGTTCCGGAAACTGGGAAGCGCGGGGGAGGAGTCTCCGATATGTCGTGGATGAAGGGTGACGACGTCGTCACTCGCCTGGTTCCCGGTTATGACTCGCTTTCCGTGCTGCGTCGGGGGCAAACCGCCGTTGTTTACCGCGCGTTGCGGGACGGCACCGACGCGCCGGCGGCTCTCAAGGTGTTCCGGCGAAACCGGCCGGGATCGGCCGCGCCGGTGAACGACGAGCAATGGGCCGTCACCCTCGGCCTCGGCGCACATCCGCACATCCTCGAGATCTTCGACGCGGGCGTCACCTCGACGGGCCGGCCTTATGTGGCGATGCAGTACTGCCCCGACGGGTCCTACGCCGACATCCTGGCCGCCCGCGGCCCGCTGCCGGTGGATGAGGTCGTCCAGATGGGTACCGCGGTGGTGACGGCGCTGACGGCGGCGCATGCGGCGGGCCAGTTGCACAGGGCTGTGACACCGGGCAACGTACTGCGCGGTGAGGCCGGGGCCCTGCTGGCCGATTTCCCCGTCTGCCGCGCGCCGGAGGAGCTTTCGGACGCCTTGGGTGTCCGCGTGATCCGTCACCTCGCGCCCGAGATCCTGGAGGGATCCCCTGCGTCACCGGCGTCCGACATCTACGCTCTCGCCTCCACCATGTGGACACTGCTGGCCGGTTATCCACCTTTCGCCGACCCCGGTGGCGCCGAGCCCGATGTCGTCATCTACCGGGAACGGGTACTGAGGGACCCGGCGCCGATGATCCGGCGCGGGGACGTGCCGGACGCACTCCAGAACGTCCTGTCGAGGGCCATGGCCCGCGACCCCGACCGCCGTTTCGGCGACGGTGAGGAGTTCGCCCTGGCGCTGTCGGCGGCCGCATGGTCGGCCGCGGCGGAACCGAAGCAGGCCGCCCGGCCCGAACCGGGGACGACGGTGGGATGGGGCTTCTTCGACGTGGAGCCCGACGCGTCGCCATCGCCCGAGCCTCCGGAGACGGATCCGGTTGCGCCCGCCAAGGCGGAGTCCGCCGAACCGGCGCGTCCCGAACCGGCGCCCGAGTCCGGGGAGTCCTGGCTGGACGAGGAGTGGCTGACGTTCACGGACCGGCACGCGCCGGATCCCGACCCGGACGGGGAGCCGCGGCCGCCGGAACGCCATCCCGAACTCATCCTGGACTTGGACGAGGCGACCGGGCGAGAACCGGGCCAAGGCGAGGCCGAGGGCGATCGGGTCCAGCCGGCAGCGCCGCCTACCGACGACGTCTCCCCGGTCCCCGCGCCCCAGCCTTTCGCGGTGTCCGAGGCTCCGGAGTCGCAGTCGCCGTCGCAGTCACCGGCGCCCGCGCCCCAGCCTTTCGCGGTGTCCGAGGCTCCGGAGTCGCAGTCACAGTCGCAGTCGCCGGCGCCCGCGTCCCGGCCCCGCACATCGTCCAAGTCCCCGCTCTTCCCGGCTTCCGATCCGCAGCCGTTCGGCGCGTCCGAGGTCCCGGCGCCGGATCCCCAGCCGTTCGGGGCGTCCGAAGCCCCGCCTTCCCCGGCTCCCGCGTTCCAGCCCTTCGCGGCGGAGGAGCACCGGCCGGCCGTGTCCGGTGAGCCCCGCCCGATCGCGACCGCGAGCACGCCGGGAATGAGCGCGGAGGCGCCGCCCGAGCCCGATCACGTCCCCCTACGGCACCATGAGGACGACGTCCCGCCGGGACACCGCGTCCCGCCCGTCCAGCCCGCCTATCCCCGTAGCCGCCGCTCGGCGTACGTATCCGCCGCGATCGGCGGAGCGGTGCTCGGTTTGATCCTGTACGCCGTCTTCGGGCTGCGCGGGGGGCCGCCCCCGTCCGATGGCGGGGCCAAGGCGTCCATGAAGACGGGTGCCTCGCCGAGCACGATGGTCACGGTGCGAAAAGCGGGAGGCCACACCCCGCGGCGGGTCCGGATCGTCGACCGCCAGATCGCGGTGGTGCTGACGTGGGAGGACGCCAGTGACGGCGCGGCCTCCCACTATGTGGTGGGAGGCCCCCGGGGGCGGACGCCCACCAGGTTGGCCGAGGCGGCGGCCGGTACCGCGAAAGCCGAGATCAGCGGGCTGAACCCGACCGTGGACTACTGCTTCGCCGTGGTCGCGATCCTCTCGATCGACCAGGTCGCCGCCACCAAGCCCGTCTGCACCACGCGCACCCCGTGACCTCTCGCGTCATCAGGCGGCCGCGATCACCAGAACAAGGGACGAGGGTCGAGCCACCACAGCAGTCTGCGCAGCGGCGGTTGTGACCTGCGCAGCGTCCGGGAATAGGTGCTGATGAGGTCGGCCGCCGCCGCCGCGTCGCCCGGACCGGCCGCCGGCCGCGGCCCGAAGCCGGCAGCGTTCACCTGCCCGGCGAGCCACGCCAGATCGGGATACCGGGTCGCGACGTCCTGGGCGGTGTAGGCCGCGGGAACGGGTCGTCCCGCCAGGCGAAGCGCGTCCAGCGCCTCCGCCCAGGCGCCCAGGATCCGCTCGGCGGGCGCACCCCGGCGCAGCCGTCTGCGAGTTCGGCGACGGCGCAGCGCCGGCACGGCGAGCAGCGGCGACACGAGGAGTCCCACTCCGGCGGCCACGAGGATCGGCGCCCACATCCGGGTGCCGCGATCGCCGTCCCGGGTGCCGTGTTCCGACACGCCCGGTCCGGCCGGCTGCCCGGCTGAGGGCCGTTGGGACGGCCGGCTGTTCGGCCTCGTGCTCGGTACGGCCCCCTCGGGGGCGGCCCGCGAACCGGTGGTGGTCCGGCTGCCTGGTATGACGTCGAACGGCACCCAGCCGACGTCCTTGAAGTAGATCTCACCCCAGGCGACCGCGTCGCCGGTGTGAATCCACCGGTGGCCGGATCCGTCGGGCCGCCCCTGCCCGAATCCCACGACGACCCTGCTGGGCAGCCCGGCGGCGCGTGCCAGAACGGCGAACGCGCTCGCGAACTGGTCGGCGGTGCCCGCCCCCTGCCGCCCCCCGCCAGGGGCTACCAGGAACGAGGCGAGGCTGGCGTACCCGTGGCCGCCCCGGGCCCGGTTGTCGAGGACGTAGTGCTCGCGCAGGTACTCGGCCAGCCGCGCCGCCTGGTGGTACGGGGCGCCCCTTCCGGCAACGAGCACGGCCAGGTCCCTGATGCGCGCGGGCGGCTCCGGGGTCAGCTCTCGATAGATCTGCAACGCCGGGTCGGTGGGCACCAGCGCGCCGGCCAGGTCGGCCGGCCGCCAGTCCGGCACCGAACCGGTGACCGCGTACCGGCGTCCGGCGCTCTGCCCGCCGCGTGTCACCAGCGTGCCCGAGTTCGGGTCGTAGGCCACCGCGAGGCCCCGCACGCTGCGCGGGTATCCGGTGGTCGGCAGCCAGGGGCCGGGCAGATCCCCTACGGTGATGTCCGCGGTGTGAGCGGTGGCGCGCCGGGGCACCGGACTCGGTGGCGGGAGCCGGACGCCGGCCGGGCGGTACGCCGCCTCGGGCAGCCAGGTATGGCCGGTGAACTCCGCCAGCGTCACCCACCGGAGCTCGACGGGCCGGTCGGCGCGTACCCGCAGCAGCCGTTCGTTCGGCCGCCGCCCCCAGGCCGGCAGGTAGCTCAGCGGGTTGACGAGGTCCTGCGAAACCGTGGGCGGCCGTGCCACCGACCGGGGGTCAGGGGGGCGCCGCGACCAGTCCGCCATGATCGGTGGTCCGGCGAGCCCGGCGAGCGCGGCGAGCGCGGCGGCCGAGGCCAGCGTCCGCATGACCGTGCGGGTGTCGGGACGCCTGAACGGGCCACCGCCGGAGCCTGCGGGCGCCACGGTGCCCAGCAGCATCGCGGCGGTGGCCGCCAGGATGGCCACGGCGCCATGGCCTGGCCTGTCGGTGGGACCGGCCAGCACCACCGCACCGGTCAGCAGGGCCACCGGTGGCAGCAGCGCGGTCAGCGGGCGGGCCCTGCGCAACGCCGACGCCGACGCCGCGCCGGCCAGCCACGTCGCCAGCAGCGGGAGGGTGAGGGTGTCCACGGTCGCCGGCGCCGGGGGAGTCGTCGTCAGGATGCGGGCGCCCGAATGCAGCAACGCGTCGGCCGCCCCGGGGATCGCGCCCGGAACCGGCCCCGGCCGCCATGCCGCCAGTGCCGTCACACAGGCCAGGGGCACCAGCAGCCCGCACAGGAGGGCGCCGGCGGCGGACAGACGCGCGGCCAGACCCGCCGCGACGGCCACCGACAGCGCCGCCGCACATCCGAGCAGCGCGAGCACCGGCGCCGGCTCGTCGTAGCCGGGGGCGAACACCAGCGCCGGGGCGCCCACCGCCATGATCAGCGCCGTGTGCGCCGCGATGGCACCGCCGCGGCCTCCCGGCGGACCGGCGCCGGCCCTCACCGCCACTCTCGTACCTTGTCCCAGCGCTGGGCCAGTTCCCCGGCATCGGCGGCCGTCAGGACGAGCAGCCCCGGCATGGCCACATCGCGTGTGGCGCCGATCAGACCCACGACGAGAGCGGCGTAGCAGTTGCGCAGCTCGCCGAGCACCACCAGGTCCGCCGTATCGGCGGCGGCGCTGATCAGGACGACGACGTCTCCGGCCGGGCGCAGCCGCAGCAGCCGGCACGCGGTGACCAGTTCGGGGTCCGCGGAACCCGCGGCGGTGGGAGGGTCCGCGGACGGCTCGTGTCGGTCACCCGGGCGGGCGGGGGCGGCCGTCGCCGGTGTCATCTCGGCGAGCAGGTCGAGCATGGCGGTGAGACCGGTCCTCCCGTCGGCACGGCGCCCCCCGATCAGCTGAAGCTCGACGCCGAGCCCGGCCCGGCACGACGCGACGAGTACCGACGCGGCGGCGGCCGCCACTTCGTCCAGCTCGCCGAGCCCGGTCACCCGCCGGTCCACCAGGACGACGATCCGGGGCCGTGAGGTGTCGACGTGCTCGCGCGTCATGAGCCGCCCCTGCCGCGCGGAGCTGCGCCAGTGCACCCGCCGCAGGTCGTCGCCCGGGACGTACTCCCGCAACCCATGGAAGGTCAGGCCGCCCGAGTCGGCGGCGTCCCGCCGCCCATCGGGGTCGACGACCGCGCCGTTCGGGACCGCGCGCATCGGGTGCACCGGTGGGTGCACCAGCACCCGTGTGGTCTCGCCGTGGCGGCGGACGCTGCTCGCCAAGCCCAGCGCGTCGACCCGACCGGCCTCCAGCGGGCCGATGTCGAACACGCCCCGGCGGCCCGCGCGGAATTCGTAGCCGGCCTGGGCGGGGAGCGCCCGCAGCTCCGGCAGCGGCCGCCGTACGAGGCCGTCCGGACCGTCGACCCATTCCGCGGCCACCAGGACGCGCCGTGGCCTGCGGCCACGCGTCTCGGCCGCGACATCGAGCGTCACCTTGATCATGTCCCCCTCACGCACCCGGGCGTCGGCCACCAGACGCCGAACCCGGAGCCGGGCGGGCCACCCGGCCTGCACGATCCCGGCTGCGACGGCGACCAGGGCCACGGCGCCGAGCAGCGCCAGCTCCCTGTAGCCGAGGAGCAGGCCCACCGCCAGCAGCGCCGCGCCGCTTGCGGCCACCAGCAGTCCCCGTTGGGTCGGCATGGCGTTCAGACGCGCTCGGCGGCCGCGTACGCCGCTCCGGGCTGCGGCGCCGGCGTCGTCTCCAGAATCTGCTCCAGCAGTGCGTCGGCGGTCAGATCACGCAGCGCCGCATCGGAGGTCAGCATCAGCCGGTGCGCCAGCACCGGCCCGGCCAGCGTCTTGACGTCCTCGGGGAGCACGAACGGCCGCCCGTCGGCGAGGGCATGCGCCTGCGCGGCGCGGATCAACCCGACCGTGGCGCGCGGGGACACGCCCAGCCGCAGCGCGGGATGCTCCCGGGTGACCCGCGCGATCTTGAGCACGTAGTCGTACACCGAGTCGTGCACGTACACGCGCTTGGCCAGCTCGCCCATCAGGGAGATCCCCTTGGCGTCGGTCACCGGCTCCACCTCGTCCGCGGAACGCCGCGCCGCGCCGCGCATCAGCGCCCCCTCCACGGCCGCGTTGGGATAGCCCAGTGACAGACGCACCATGAAGCGGTCGAGTTGCGCCTCGGGCAGCCGGTAGGTGCCGTCCATCTCCACCGGGTTCTGCGTCGCGACGACCAGGAACGGCCTCGGCACGGGGTGCCGCCTGCCGTCCACGGTGACGTGCCGCTCCTCCATCACCTCCAGCAGCGCGGACTGGGTCTTGGGGGACGCGCGGTTGATCTCGTCGGCGATCAGCACGTTCGCGAACACCGGACCGGGATGGAACTCGAACCGGCCCGTCGCCTGGTCGAAGACGGTGACGCCGGTGACGTCGGAGGGCAGCAGGTCGGGGGTGAACTGGATCCGCCGCCACGTACCGGTCATCACCGCGGCGATGGCGCGGGCCAGGGTCGTCTTGCCCACTCCGGGCACGTCCTCGAAGAGGATGTGCCCTTCGTTGAACAGTGCGGTGAGTGCCAGCCGCACGACGTCGGGCTTGCCGAGGACGACCGTTTCGATGGCGGTGGCGATCCGGTCCGCCTCGTCGGATGCGATGGCGGCCTCGTTCGGAGTCAACGGTCTGGAAGTGTCGTTCACTGAGTCCCAACTCTGGCGTTCACGTCGCCCCGCTGCCCGCGGGGCGTCCACTGTCGTCCCGATGACCGGCCGTCCCGTCGTCACGCGCCGTCCGGGCACGGTGGGACCGTCCGGAATCCCCCCGAGCCCGCCATCGTGAGACGGCGGGCCGATCGCCACCGTCGACCATCACTCGCCGGGGAGGTGTCCGGGGATCTGCCCGGGGGCGCCGGAGCCACCACCGCCGGGGTCGACGGAGATGACGTCCCCACCACCGACCCCGGGACCGATGGTCTTCTCGGGCATGGGGGTGGTGTCCCCACCGCCGATCTCGATGGGGTCGGGGGCACTACCGCCGGGGTTGGGGGTGCCACCGCCGGGGTTGGGGGCCCTCGGCGAGGAGATCACTACGCTGTTGCTCGGGGCACTGGTGCCGCTGCTGACTCCGGAGCCGCTACGGGCGACGACGGTGAACGTCCAGGACCCGTCGGGCATGTCGGCGATGGTCATCTGCACCTTGGGCCGCCCGTCGACGTAGACGACCGGTGAGGTGCCCCAGGTGCGTGAGGGGTAGCTCGCGCCGCCCGCGTGGTTGGTCGCGGTGATGACGTACTGGTCGGCCCCGGTGACCTGGTCCCAGCACACTTCGACGGCACCGTTCGCCACTACCTCCGCGCTGACCCTGGTGGGGGTGTCGAGGCGTGCCGCAGCCGGTGTGACCTGCCCCGACTGGGCGAAGGCGCCGGTGCCGAAGCGGTTGGTCGCGGCCACCCGGAAGCGGTACGCACGGCCGTTGGTCAACCCTGTCACCGTGGTGCTCAACTGGTCACCGGCCACCGTGCGCTCACCGCCGTCCCACGTCACCCGGTAGCCGGTGACGGGGGCGTCCGGCGAGTACGCCGCCTCCCACGACAGCCTGACCTGCCGGTCACCGGCCAACGCGACCACCGGTACCGGCGCCCCTGGCGGATCACTGCCCTGCTGCGCCGGGGGCGTGGAGGGCGTCTCCGGTGGGGGCTCGGACGACTGCGGCGGTCCGGAGGGAGTGTCGCGATTGTCGGGCGGGTCGGGGTCGCGCTTCTCTTCGCCGCCGATGGTGGACGGCCCCTCTGTCTTGTCGACGACCTTGACCTGGTGCTGCGGTGTGACGGTGACGGCGTTGGGGCCGTCGGGATCGTTGATGAACAGGTTGGCGTCCTGAACCCGGAGTTCCAGGCCGGCGCCGCCGCGGCTGCCGGCACCGGGGATGGTGATCACGCTCACCTGGGCGCCGCCCGGCTTGTACACCCGCACCCGGCGTCCCTCGGAGTCGGGCACGTAGAGCCGTCCGGAGAAGGGCACCGCGGGGCCCGGGACCCGGCTGTGCACCGACGTCTTCCGCGCCGTGGTCCCACCGCTCAGCACATTGTCGATCGTCACCACGGCACGCGCGGACGGCACGGTGACGGCGGCGAGCGACCCCTCCGTGCGATCGGGCGCGGTCGCATCGGTCAGCGTCACAGGTGAGGTGATCTCACGGCTCTTCTCCCCGTCGACCACCACCAGCCGGCCGCCCTTGCGGTCGGCCGCCAACGCGCCCCGGTCGAGCACGGTGAACGCCAGATCACCGCCGGGCCGGCTGACCGGGACCGTGTGGGTCACCTTCGGTACGTCCTCGGTCAGGCGGACGCCGATGGCCGTCCCCTGCCCCGGTGAGGCGACCCACAGTTCCCCCTTGCCGTCGAACTCCCCGCCGACCAGCGGGCCGGGCAGGCGCAGCCCGTGCCCCGCCGGTTGCAGGGTGGCCGGGTCGAGCTTGCGGATCTCCCCGTTCGTCCGGTCGATGAGAAAAGCGTCCTTGTCGTTGAGGGCGATATGGAAGCTCCCCCGCGTGCCCACGTCCAGCCGGCCGGAGAAGCCCAGGGACGTCAGGTCCACCGAGGTGACCCGGCCGCTGTCGAGGTCGTGCAGGATCAGGTACCTGTCGTTCTGCGTGACGATCACCCGGTGTCCCCGCGAGTGCGGCACGGGCTGGCGCAGATCGACCTCGCCGGTCTGCGCGTTGACCCGGCTGACCTGTGCCTTCCCGCTGCTCCACAGCCAGCCGCTGCCGTCGAAGACGTTGGCGGTTCGGCCGAGGGCGCCGACCCCGAACACGGTCGCCAGCAATGCGAGCGCCAGCACCCCCGCGGTTCCCGCCGATAGGCCACTGCGGATCCGGAGTCTGACTGCGGCGAGTCGATCCCTCACGGTGGTCCTTCCGATTCACCAGTCCTCATCACCGGGTCGGGCACGTGAAACCACCCATCGGCGCTCTGGTGCGGCCTTGCCCAGCCGACGACATGAACAAAATAAGGCTATCTGAGCATCACAGAGACATCCATGAACACCTGATAACACTTCCAGCTCGGATAACTCATCACGGTCGGTCGGCCACTTTCCGTGTCGTTCCGGCGGGTACCGCCGGCCGGAGGCGTTCCCCGGCGCCGATCTGCGAACAAAGACGGCCCGGTGACCGCCGCCCGCAGGTAAACCCACGTGGAGCCGTACCAACGATCTTCGATGGCTGAGGCTGATAGGCGGAAGGTGTTCGAGCGGTGCATCCGCCTGAGACCGCTCCGGAGCCGGAAACCACGCGCCTCCGATCGTGTTCTTACTGGTCAGAGGGTTGCTGCGGGATGGCGTTAAGGATGACGCTGAGGGTTTCGAACCCGGGCACTACCCGGGTGACTACGAGTGTCAGCACGTCATCCGGTCCGAGGATGACGACTGTGAACGCGGCGTACAGCACGACCGCGACCGCGCTCCCGATCCGCAACTGAGCGGGGAGCCCCCGTGGTGACCGCCCACGCGAGCCTCCCCACAGCGCGCCGAACACGAGCGCCAGTTGGAGTTTGACAGCGGACGAGAACGACGACGAAGACACCCGCGGCTGGGACCGTGACAGCCTAACCGCGACCTTTCACCTCGAAATATCTCGCCCGTTATCGCGGGCCCGCTCCCGAACGCATGGATCTACCGGCCGCTGCCCGAATCGCTTCCCGAGCGGCGTGTCCTGATCGTCGCCCACGACTGCACCGCCCTCGCCCCGGACCTCAGCCACGAACACAAGCTCATCGGCCTGTTAGAAGTCCCAGGACTGCACATGCCCGACGTCTACCGAGAGGGTATTCGCTCAGGTGTGGAAAGTGATCTTGCCGGGGAGCAAGTGATCGAGTCGCTGAACTACCAGTTCCGCAAGGTCACCAAAGCCCGCGGGCACTTCCCCGCCGACGACGCGGTGGTCAAGCTGCTGTGGCCGGCCATCCTCAACATCGAGGACGAACGCGCCCGCGAACGCGCCGCACGAGCCGCCCAGGCCGGCTACCCCGCACGCTTCATCGAATCACCACAAGATCATCTTTACACCCGGCGGCCGGATGTGCAGCCCCATCCCCGGCGGCGGAACGGAATGCTTCTATCCACCACTGAAGGCTGTCACGTAACGCGGGCCGTGGCTGCTCGATGATCTTGTGTGGGTCAGGTGATCACAGCGGCTGAGCAGGAGTGGATCGGCCCGTTCACCGGGCTGTCGTCACGGCGGTTCCGCACGCTTGTGCGCATGGTGGCCCAGCGGGGCGGTACGCAGATCGCCGATGGCCGCCCAGGTCGTCCATGGACGTTGCCGCCGGCCGACCACGGCGGGATGACGTCGCTCGGCTCTGGTGCATCTGGCTTCGCGGTCACCTGCGCTTCCAGCGGATCAGGCGGTGCGAGATCTGCCATACCGAAATGATCAAACCTAGGGCGGAAGCGAGGAACATCGAACCCAGGAAGAGCGGCCAGGCGTCGCTTCCGGTTTCATATGCCTTATTGCCACGATAGATGGCCTCGACGGAGGGGTCTTGGCCGTAGGCGCAGGCATCTGGTAGCGGGGGCTCGTTATCTGTCGAGCCGTCCAGATCGGGCGACTGCGGGTCCTGCTTGAGGCCGGGGTCTCTGGACAACTCAGGGTCCAAGTCGGACTCCGCCTTTTTCATCGCGGGGTCCACGCAAGCCACGCCGCCGACGAGGCGGACGCCGTGGCGTCTCACGAAGCCTTTGTGCGGAGTGAAGATCCCGTACCAGGTACATGTCGGGTCGCCCCATCTGCTGCTGGTCGGTTCACAGCGGGTCGGGGTGAACGTGCCATGCTCGCCGTGGCCGAGTCTGGCCGCCAAGGCGTCCCCGCCTTCGATGATGGAGAAGGCAAGCCCGGCCAGGCAGGCCAAAGGTAACAAGATGACACCGAGAAACTTCCTCAACATCCGCTCGCCCGGATCATCCACCTTCGCCTCCCGTGCTCGCCGGCCAGATCCTGCGACCTTATAGCTTGAAGTGTGGAAAGACCTTGCTCCCGTGGATTCAATAGCGGACTTCAAGCCGGCCATTCGGGACGTCCGGCGCCGGTACCGCTCCCTTGGCCTGGTGACAAGCTGTCGACGCCCGTGGTAACCGAGGATTCCGGATTGGACCCACCGTGAACCCATGAGCAGAGCGAGAAAGCGCCGGGCCGCGATGCGATTA